>JAAEMC010000948.1 GCA_024225895.1 Desulfobacteraceae bacterium
CACAAAGGCGATTACCACTCCGAGTGCCTCATTGTCATTTTCAAACGCCTGATAGACTGCAAACATCATGGCAGTATTCAAAAAAAAGGAGACAAAAGCATCCTTGTGCCGCCCGCAATATAAATATCCGCCCCCAGGCACAATACTCAGCACCCCGGCAAGCTCAGGGCTCTTTTGGGGAGCATTTTGGGCCTTTCCCACCTGGCGCAGCAACGAGTGTTTTTCAAATTCATCTGCATTTTTCTCTGAAATTTTTTCAAGGTGTGTTTGTGCCGTCTTTAAAGCGTCCGGCTCATTATTTTTTGCTGCCATAAGGTGTATTTTTGCAAGGCGGTAATGAATCTTATCTTTGATTTTTTGATCGGTTGTCAGCTTCAGATAATTTTGAAGTGAGACCTGGGCATAACCGGGGTTTTTAAGGTTAACAAAGGCATCTGCCTGATAGAAAACAGCTTCTACTGTCATTGCATCATCCTTGTCCCGGGCAATGACTTCATTAAATATTTTCGCTGCGTCATAAAATTGGCCCATCTGGTAAAGACAGACCCCGATTTTATACCTTGATATATAGATCCTGGCATCTGTAGGAAAAAAATAATTGAACCGCTTAAATTCCACTACTGCTGTTTCATAGTCCTTCTTATCAAGCAGGGCGTCTGCATATTCAAGCTGCATATCAGCAGAGATAACCAGGCTGGCAACATTTTTATCAGCACCATTGGCAAAAGGTACAGGCACTGCCCAAAAAAAAAACAAATACAAAAAGATATGGCATTAAGGATTTATTCATTCTTATTTGGATTGAACCACCAGAAATCATTTATCGATAAAGGATCATGTGTAAATTTCTGTCCGTTTACAACCTTGACAGGAGAGATCTTAAGTTCATCCCGGCCGCATCGCATCAACCGATCGCAGGTCATAATCCACCCCAAAGCAGGCCCATGTTTTTTAAAGGCCTGGGATGCATATTGTGAACATGAAGGTGTCATAGGGCATCGATTGCCGTCAATTGCCGATATATGAGTTTGATAAAAATTTATAAAGATATTATCTTCTTTGGCTATCCCATCCAGGGCAAAAACGAAAACAAAGAGAAATATTATATAGAAAAAAAGACTATTCCTGGGTGACACGGAGCACCTCTCCAATGGATGTAATCCCCTGTAGGACCTTAGTCATACCGTCCTGGCGCAGGGTAATCATGCCCTGTCTTAAGGACTCTTCTTTTATCTGATTGGCATCAGATGTTTCCAGAATGATGGATTTTAAATCATCTGTCATGATCATAATTTCAAATATAGCTTCACGACCTGAATATCCGGTATTAAAACATTTGGAGCAGCCTTTGGGCTTAAACACACTTTTACCTATATATTCGTTTCCGGCACCATTCATGGTTTTGATATCGCCCGGCTTTATAATATATTCTTGTCTGCACCTTTTGCATAGCACCCGGATCAGTCGTTGGGCAACGATGGTGTTTACCGCAGAGGAAATCAGGTAAGGTTCTACCCCCAGGTCCACAAGACGTGTAATGGCACCAGCGGAATCATTGGTGTGGAGTGTTGAAAAAACCAAATGACCGGTCAAGGCAGACTGGATAGCAATTTCAGCCGTTTCAACGTCCCGGATCTCACCCACCAGGACAATATCTGGGTCCTGCCTCACAATTGATCTCAAGCCCCGGGCAAAGGTTACACCGGTCTTGGCATTGACCTGGATCTGGCCAATGCCCTTCAAGTTATATTCCACAGGATCTTCTATGGTAATAATATTCTTATCCGGTGAGTTTATCTCGGAGAGCCCGGCATAAAGGGTAGTGGTTTTTCCACTGCCTGTGGGGCCTGTAACCAGGACAATACCATTGGTCTGCCGGATAATCTCCTGGATCAATGCTTGATTTTTTTCTGAAAGGCCAAATTCGCTGAATTCAAGAAAATATCCGGATTTATTCAGCAGCCGCATGACCAGCCGTTCCCCAAAAGAAGTGGGCACTGTGGAAATACGAATATCAATTTCCTGGTCTCCGATGCGGACCTGCGCCCTTCCATCCTGAGGCACCCTTTTTTCAGCAATGTTCATTTTGGCCATAACCTTAACTCTTGAAACCAGCGAGGCCTGTATCCCTTTGGGCGGCGTAAGCATTTCATAGAGGATACCGTCAATCCTGTACCTGACCTTAAGCTCATCCTGGAAAGGTTCAATGTGAATATCACTGGCCCCGGCTTTAACGGCTTGGGAAATCATATGGTTGACCAGGCGGATTACCGGCGCATCACTGGTATCATCCAGCAGATCGGCTGTCTTTTCAATGTCCTCAAAAATTATGGACCCATTATCTTCAATATCTTCCACAAGCTGCTGGGCACTGTTTCCTGCCCGATCATAAAAAGTGTTCAAGGCAGAAAGAATCTGCGCTTTTGGGGCCAATACCAAAGAATAGGTCTCAAGAGACAATAAGCTGGCCACCTCATCCGCAAGATGCAGACAAGTAGGATCATGAACTGCAATAACCACAGGCTCATCTGATTTTTTTGCGACCGGTGTAATGCAGTATTTTTTTAAAAAGGATCTTGAGATCTCTATAGTCCAGTCATCCCTGGTGTTTTGCAGCCCTAAGGTTTCAACAAACGAAATACCGTATAATTCCCCTAAAGCTGCCAAAATTTCCCTTTCCAGCACAAGCCTTGTATCAAGAACTGCTTCCATAAGTCCTTTCGGATCTCTCTCACACGCAGCCTTGATTTTGGCAATATTCTCCTTAGAAAGGGATTGGTTCTGTAAAGAGAGAATATGTAAAAAATCGTCAATCATTTTTTAATTTCAAATGTCCGGATCTTAATTTTTGTTGATCTTATCATAAAGGGGAACCTCTCCCTTTTGTATTTCGTCGTCAATTAATTTCTTTTTTTCCTTATAAATATCTTCCGCTTCCAGCGGATTTTTCACCACTCGTGGGGTTAAAAAGACATACAAATTGGTTTTATCCTGGCCTTCATCCACACTTTTGAATACAAAACCAAGCAGAGGAATATCCCCGATGCAGGGTGTTTTGTTATCAGTTTTGGTCAGGGTTTCATCAATGAGACCGCCAATGGCAACCGAATTACCATCCTCAACAATGATTGTGGTTTCAATCTCCCGTTTCAAGGTGGTGGGCCTGTCCGGGCTTGACGTGTTTACTGTATCTAATTTAGTTACCTGCTGATATACGTTGAGCCTTATCAATCTGTCCTTGCTGATCTGTGGCGTAATTTTCAGGCTGACTCCAACATCCTTGTATTCATACGAGTTATAAGTTTCAACACCCGATTCTGCAGCCGACCTTGTCTGGAAGGCAACATTCTTGCCAACGGTTATGGAGGCTTCCTCATTTTCAGTGGTTAAAATCTGGGGGTTGGCAAGAATGTGAACATCCTTATCCGACTGAAAGGCCTGGATAACGGCGCTTATGTCTTTAAACGTCACCCCGCCTATGGTGATGTCCTTACCCAGGACACCCACGGAAAACCCCTGGGGAAGTGAACCCGCTTCAACGGTGCCGGTATTGCCATGGCCTGTAGCCCCAGTAGCACCAAATCCGCCGAAATAAGCCTTTTCATTATTATTAAATCCCTGGGCGGCACTCCATTCTGTTCCCAGGTTAAGGCCGCGGACAACATTAACCTCCATTAACAGGGCTTCAATATAAACCATGGCCCTTGGGATATCGAGCTTGGCAATAACGCCTTCAAGCACTGGGTAGTCATCCTTTTCCGCCATGATAATAACACTGTTGGTGGATTTGTCTGCTGTAATCTTTACAGACTCTGAAAGAATGGGGGCCTTTTTCTGGCCCGGTGCCTTTTTCTCATCTTTGGTGGGAATGGCCTGCAGTACTTTAACAATGTTTTCTGCAGACGCATGCTCCAGATAGTAGACCCGGATGTTTTCCTCGCCTTTGGGCACTTTTTTATCCAAAATTTCAATCAGATTTTTCACCCGTTCAGTTTCCACCTTGGATGCCAGAAGAATAACCGCATTGGTTCTTTCATCCGCAACGAACTTGACAGTCAGGTCGCTCCCCGGTTTTGATTTCTTGGTCTTCCTTCGGGCCGCATATACACTGGAAAGATTCTTCACTATTTTTTTTGCATCCGCATATTGTATCGGGATCACTGATATCGCCTGCCCTATACTCTGGATATCAATGGCTTGAATGATCCTTAAAAGCCTATCAATACTCGACAATGTTGCCGTGATAATGAGCATGTTGGTATCTCTGTAGGAAAGCACCACGCTTCCTTTGGGCACCAGAGGTGTAAAAAGATTTTTAAGTTCATCGGACTGGGCATAATTTAAAGGGACAATGCGGGTGACGATCTGATCCTTGAGCATTCCGGGCGCGGAAGGACCTGTGGCAATCCGGGTATCAACATTGTCCGCCTTGGCCTTGGGAGAGGGAATTATTTTCACAATCTTGCCGGCAGTGACTGTTGAAAAGCCATTGATTTCCAGTACGGTTTCAAAAACCTTATATGCCTCTTTGATCGAAATTTTGGTGGGAGAAATAATAGTAACATTTCCCTTTACCCTGGGGTCCACAACAAAATTTTTGTTGGTCAGCTTACTTATAAATTTAATGAACACGTTGATATCCACATTATTGAAATCAATGGCTACAAAGTTTGATTCCGGGCTGACATCATTTTCGGGATCCTGGGCAAAACTCTCAAACTCCCATGACATGACAGCCATCTGGAAAACAAATATCCAAAGAATCAACATGACATTTTTTTTATTCCCCAGCATTTTATTTATTTCTCCTGTTCTCAGGTTTATTCTACGGGTACGTGGTAATGGTAAACATACCGTTTTTATAGTGATAAATCAGTTCTTTTTTCTCTCCGCGCCTAATCAGGGTCACCTTTGCATTACTTGGCTCTTCCAGGCTGGTGTACAATTCCTGGGCATCCTCGGATTTTACAATCGGAGTGCCGTTAATATCTTTTATGATATCACCATTTTTCAATCCTATTTTCCTAAAGATAGATTTGGGTTTAATGCCGTAAACCATAAGGCCGTCCGGTTCACCATCACTGAAATATGGGCGTGTCTTGATCTGATCTTTTAAAGGACCGGAAAAAGATTCTTCCAGCTGGTCGTATTGCACTTCCAATTGTTTCGGTTGCTTGCCCGATCTTTTGGGTGGTCTGGAAGATTTTTTTTGCGCCTCTATTTCAATTTCAAGGAGTTGGTCCACGCCATTCAAGGTTATAATCACCTTGTTCCTTAAAATTTGTTTTACGGTTGCTCCCTGGATCACATCGCCCTGTTCATATAAGGATTGCTCTTTTGATTTTTTATCTTCAATAACAGCATACGCCTTTTCAGGGCCGGTGACCGTTCCCCATAACCGTACATCAAGGCTTGAGGCTTCAACCGGAAGTACCTCTTCAGATTTGCTTTCCTTAGCAGGCAAGATTTTTTGGGCATCATCACCCTTGACCAGAACCTTGAAAAGGTTGCGGTTGTTTATCTTCGCATAAACATTTTTGTTTTTAACATTTTGCTTACCATTTGATGATTTTGTCTTTCCAGGTGCGGTTGTTCTTGCATCAGCAGAAAAAACAATTTTTGTGGCCGTAATTTGTTTATACATAATATCCACACAAAAATAGGCAGCCAGGGTTAAAAGCATA
>JAAEMC010000949.1 GCA_024225895.1 Desulfobacteraceae bacterium
CCAGGACCTGACCTGGTTTATTCTCTCTGTTGTGGATGTATATGCCATGACAGAGGCAAATCTTGATCAGCAACGTTTTACCAAAATGAAGAGGATAGGAACCCCCCATGGAAATGAACATTTTTTTTCTGCGCTCTACAAAATTCCCATTGAATGTTTTTACACAAGTCATTTAAAAAACCTGCTGAGAATGTTGGAAAAAGGAAGGCTTGAAATGATCATATTTGCAAGAGCATCCACCATGACAATGGTGAAAAAACTGAAAATTAGTAAAGTATATTATCGAAAGCTTGATAGTATCCCGGCAGGCTTTGCTGTTCGTTTAGATAAAAACGGAACCCAATTAAAAACAAAACTGGATGGGCTCATTCAAAAGGTCGATCACCACAAGATTTTTAAAGATTATAATCATTACTTGCAGCTGCCGGATAAAGGCATTGTCACACTCACGAAATAAGAACAACTTGTTTCGGCGAAAAGATATCTTTTGAAAAAGGCTGGTTTCTCCGGTCTTTTTTATTTAAGAAAATTCACATAAGCTAATCGGACAATTGTTAAGAATACAACAATCAAAAAAATGGGACGGATGAATTTCACACCGTTTTTAATGGCCAGGCCGGATCCTATCCTGGCCCCGATAATCTGACCGGCAGCCATAGAGAATCCAGCGGAATAAAGAACATTATTGCCGATGATAAAGACACTGAGCGCTACAATGTTGCTGGTAAAATTCATGATTCTTGTGGTACCGGCGGCTTTTGTCATGTCCAATCCTAAAAAGATCAACATCGCGCCGGTCCAAAAAGACCCGGTCCCTGGTCCGAAAAAGCCGTCGTAGAATCCTAAGCCCAGTCCGAATAAGAGGTAAAACAGGTGATGGGGCATTTTGGCTTTAGTTGTTTCATTACCTAAGTTTTTGGAAAACAGGGTATAGAAAAAAACAATTAATAATAACACCGGAACCAGCTGTTTTAGAAAACCGGCTGCGATCTGCTGTACTGCCCAGGCACCAAGGATGGCGCCTATAAGGGTATATACCATCCCTGAGACGCTTTCATCAAATTTTACCGCTCCTTTTTTTATATAATTATAAGAAGCTGAAAGAGTACCAAAGCTGCCCTGAAGTTTATTGGTTCCTAACGCAATTTGAGGCGGCAGGCCAATGGAAAATAAAACCGGAAGGGCTATCAATCCCCCGCCCCCGGCAATTGAATCCACAAATCCGGCACAAAGCCCAGTAAAAAAAAGCAGTATAAAACTTTGAACCCCTAAATCCGGCAGCATGATTTCTTCCTCAAAATTCAGCTTGAATTTGTATACGTTGGCTAATTAAAAGAAGTCACAATACCAAGGGGAAAATACGATGTAAAGCAATATTCAAATCCCTTTATCCACCATCAAGGAGCCACCTGCCGCGTTGTCTGCGTTCGCTCCTGCCTGGGGAGTATATACGATTTCACTACAAGTCACTTTTATGCCTGAAATTGGTTCATAATTTGTTTTATTTTCAACATGCTAATCAATCATGGCCATTTTTATGCAGCTTTGGGGGGCAACTCTTTTTTTTTATCATTAAGTCAATTTTCCAAGACTTAATCATCATGCTTATCTAAAACTTCTCTGATGTTCTGAGCAATTTCCTTTTTAACAACTGGTTTTGTAATGAAACCCTGGATATCAAATTCATTTCTGGTTTCTTCGTTGATCTGATCGCTAAATCCCGTGCAAATAATGATAGGGATATCATTTCTTATGGCTTTAATTTCCCTTGAAAGTTGAGTCCCTGTCATGTCAGGCATGGTCAAGTCTGTAATAAGCAGATCAAAATTATCAGGGTTTGCTTTGAAAGTCTCAAGAGCATCAATGCTTCCGGTTTTTGTTGTCACATGATACCCCAGGCGCTCAAGCATTAATTTTTCCATTTTGAGGATGGATGCTTCATCATCTACCAGGAGTATTCTTTCTTTGCCTCCTATAATTGGCATTGACCGTTTGGGTTTTTGGTTCTCTGATGCTAGTTTCATTATTGGCAGGTATACATTTATTTCGGTCCCCTTACCAGGCTCGCTATGGACATTAATATCTCCATTGCAACTCTTAACAATCCCTTGTACTACTGAAAGTCCCAACCCGGTGCCTTTGTTCTTTTCTTTTGTTGAAAAATATGGATCAAAGATTTTGTCAATTACATCCTTTTTAATACCTTCACCTGTATCAATAACTTTGAGCAGGGCATATCTACCAAGACTCAGCTCAGAAAATCCTCCCGGTTTTGATTCAATCTCAGTTTGTGTCAGAATTACTCTTAATTTACCTCCCGAATCCTGCATCGCGTGATAAGCATTGGTGGCAAGATTCATAATTATCTGGTGTATCTGAGTAGGATCAGCAACAACTACACCACAGTTGGGGTCTATATCGGTTTGAATATCTATTGTTTTTGGTATGGAAGATCCAAGTAATTTGAGAGCCTCGTTAAGTATGGATTGAATTTTAACAGGTTTAAGTTCCTGAACATTTTGACGGCTGCATGTAAGAATTTGATTGACAAGATCTTTTGCTCTTAAAGTTGCCTGGAGAACTTCTTTAACGCTTTCTTGTTCCGGACTATCTTTAGGCAGATCTTCCTGGAGCATTTCAGTAAAGCCCAATATGGGATACAGGATATTGTTAAAATCATGGGCAATCCCTCCGGCAAGCGTACCAATCGTTTCCATTTTTTGGGCCTGTTGCAGATGAGATTCAAGTTCCTTTTTCTCTGCTTTGATTTGCTTTTGTAAGGTTACATCCCGAGATATCCCAATGACGGTTTTAACACTGCCATCAAAAGCAAACTCAGGATTTAGCTGCAGCTGTAAACTCATTGCACCTTTAGCCAATTCGATATCAAACTCGATGTTTTGTTGTTTGCCGGTATCAAAAACAAGCTGGATATTTTCTTCCCACAATTTGCAAAGGTTTTCAGGAAATCCCATTTCTCGATGAGTTTTTCCAATATACTGATCAATGGGCAAACCAGTAACCTCAAGGGCAAGGCGGTTGGCATAAATATGTTTAAATTCTTTGTCATACCTCATGATATAATCACCGATATTCTCAACAACAGCGCGGTATTGCTCTTCACGTTCACGCAGATCCTTTTCAGAGCGTTTGCGTTCACTTATATCCCGAAAAATCAAAATAATACCGCTGATGTTTCCTTTCTCATCTCTGATTGGTGCACCACTGGCATCAATGGGTGTTTCTTTTTTGTCTTTTGCAATCAGTATTGTATGGTTTTCCAGCCCAGCTATTGTACCTTTGCAGATTACTTTAGTTGCAGGGCTCTCGACAATATCTCCGGTTTGCTCATTTATAATATTGAATACTTGCCTCAAAGATTTGCCGGCTGCATCTTTCTGATCCCAGCCTGTCAAAGACCGGGCAACAGGATTCATAAATGTTATATACCCCTTTGTATCTGTAGCAATTACAGCATCACCAATACTATTGAGTGTTGTGGATAGCCATGCTTCGCTCTGCCTTAGTTTTTTTTCCATTTTGTGTTTGTAAAGAGCAATCTCAATGGCAATGTTCAGCTCTTTGTCTTCAAACGGCTTGATGATATATCCAAAGGGCTCTGTTATCTTAGCCTTGTCTACCAATTCATCATCTGCATAAGCTGTGACGTACACAACTGGAATATCATACTTTGAGCGTATTTCATCGGCAGCCTGAATGCCGTTCATTTCGCCCGCCAGCTTGATATCCATCAGCACCAGATCAGGGTTTTCTTCATTTACTATTGCAAGGGCTTTTGCTCCGGATGGCACGATTGCAGTCACAGCAAATCCCATGTTTTTCAGCCTGACCTGCGTGTGCTCAGCAACGATTGTATTGTCTTCCACAATTAAAATCTGTGCTTTTTCCATTGTCTTAAATCCTCGCTTGGTCGGGGGTTGCCTTAAATCGGATATGAAATTTGGTTCCCTTGGTTTTGTCTAATTTGATTTTGCCGCCAAGTTGTCTTTGCGCCAGTATCTTCACCAGATGCAATCCAAGGGATTCAGTGTTTCTGAAATCTAAGTCTTCAGGAATGCCTATGCCATCATCACTGACTGTCAATTCGACCTCATTTTCATTAATAGAACAAAGGGTTACCATGATCTCTCCTGATCTATCTTGTGGAAATGCATATTTAAGTGAATTGGAAACCAGTTCATTGATAATTAATCCGCAAGGAATACCATTGTCAATTCCAATCACAATGTCTTCGACCTCGGTTTTAACTGCAATTTTGCCAGGATCAGCAGCAAATGATTCGGTAAGACCCCTCACAAGGGTCTCAACATAGGTACTGAAGTCAATTCTCGTGAAGTCTTTGGACTGGTAGAGCTTTTCGTGAATGAGAGCCATTGACTTAATTCGTTCTTGACTGTCTTTTAACAGGTCAGCGTATTTTTGATCGTTGACCTGGTCGGCCTGAAGATTCAGCAAACTGCTCAGGACCTGCATATTGTTCTTGGTTCTGTGGTGAATCTCCCGAAGGAGCACCTCTTTTTCTTTGAGTGATGCCTTGATTTTTTCTTCTGCTTTTTTGCGTTCGGTTGTCTCTTGGAGAGAGAAAACCAGACCTTCAACCTTTCCAGCATTGTCAAAGACCGGTGAAAGTGTCCAGTCCCAATATGTAACTCCGCGTTCAGGCTGGTCCGGGTACTCGAATGGTTTGTCATGATACGAGACCGGTTGCCCTGTATCCAGCAATTGCCTGAATATTTGTTTGTTTTCTTCATGTGGAAATAAATAGAAATGATTCTTCCCGATGAGTTCTTCCGGTGTGTAATGGCAGCTTTGGGCGTACTTGGAGTTAACTGCAACAAAATTGAAATCAGTATCCAAAAAGACAAGGTGAGTATCTGCTTTATTGATAATGGCCTGATGGATTTTTCTTTGTTTTTCCAGAGTTGCCTCAGTAAGCTTGCGCTCGGTGATGTCATAGGCTGCAGAATATGTAATACCTTCTTCGGGTACTGGATTTGCGGCCCATTCAAACCACCTGAAGTCTCCTTTATTGGTCCTGTACCTATTTTCAAATTGTATTACATTAACCTCTTTTTCCATCTGTTCTTTGATGATATCCAATGTCTTCTCCAAATCATCCGGATGGATAAAATCAATGATAGGTTTTGAAAGCATCTCTTTTTCGCTCCAGCCAAGATGTTTTGTGAATGCAGGGCTGATCTTTGTAAAATATCCTTTTTTTAAGTCTGCAATACAAACCATATAATCTGCAAAACTAAACATTCTGCTTAGTGTATCTTCACTCTTGAGTAGTGCATCATGTTCTTTACTTAGATTTTCAAAGAGCCTGGCGTTTTCCAAAGAAATAGCGGCCTGAGATAAGAGAAGATTTAACAAAAGGATACGATCTTTTGAAAAGACTTTTTTTGCCAGATTATTTTCCAGGTATAATACTCCTGAAATCTCATTTTGATACCGAACAGGCATACAAAGGATTGATTTTGGCTGGTTTTCAATAATATAGGCGTCTTCGGAAAACTTGACATCCTCTTGGGCATCATGAAGGATTATGTCCTCCCCGGTGCGAAAGACATAGCGCACAATAGCCTCTGGAAGTTCTCTACAGTTTTCAATTGGTTTGAAAACAAAAATCTCAATGTCATCAGGGCCTGAAGCTATGGCCTTAATTATTAATTCATTCTCTTGATTCAGTATTAGAATGCCTTTTTGGGCGCCGGCGTTTTCGATCATTATTGTAATTATCCGGGGGAGCAATGATTTCATACCGATTTCCATGGAGATGGCCTGGGAAGCTTTTATGACCGTATTGAGATCCAATACATTAGTTGAAGAAATTGCAGGAAACTGCTCGTACTCTGAACAAGAGAGAAATTGGGGATATTTTTTTTCGAGATCCGCTGCTTTATTTTTGGCGCCCCACTTATGATAGCAATGATGCGCTTTTACCATATAGAGTCCGAAAAATTCATCCTTTTCTTTTCCCAGCCAAAATCGGGCGCACAATTCATTGGCAATGGCTTCATTCTGGATAAATCCCTCTTTATGAGCCGATGCAACCGCCTGATCATACAGGTCCAAAGCTTGCAGATCATTCCCCTTTATTCGGGCAATTTCAGCGTCAACTAAAAGGTACATGTTTAAAAAGTTCTCAGGACAATTATCGACCCATATTTTCATTTGTTTTTGATTGGAGTCCAATTGTTGCAGATATGTCCTTTGTTCTTCTTTTGAAGCTTCAGGATACAATGCAGTCAGTGTCAGCGAGCTGTAAAAATTATGTTCCACAACGGAAATAGCCAGGAAAATATGCTCAAGGAGTTTATCCGCCTGTGCCGCAAATTCATTAGCCTTTTTATAGTTATTGAGCACAAAGGAAGTCTGGAGCTTAAAAATATAATATAAACACAGCGGCAGGAATGCATCTTGATCTTGGCAATCTTTCACATACTGCTCTTCATTAAGTTCATCAATGGAAACAGGCAACCAGGTATTGTCCTTTAATCCCAATATATCAACCAGGGCAAATGTCTCTGCTAAAACCACCGCTATGGAGAGTTGATCCTTGGTTTTATGAACAAACTGCGAAAAACGCTGTAACTCCCGGACGAAATCGGGCAGTGCCATCCCCTGGTAATAGTTGTTGCATGACTGCCATAGCATGGCATAACTTACAAACTGAATGTCACCGCTTTCCAACCCTGCCTCAATGCTTTTTGCAGCAAGATCATTTGACAG
>JAAEMC010000950.1 GCA_024225895.1 Desulfobacteraceae bacterium
CGGAGGTTCTAAAACAAACCTCCGGTAAGTTTAACCACAAAGAAGAAAGTTTGATATGGAAAAAAATCTTCTGGAAGTAAATAATATCGAAGTGGTCTATAATGACATCATCCAGGTGTTGCGCGGTGTCAGTTTAAATGTGCCCCAGGGCAGTATTGTGTCATTGCTGGGAACAAACGGTGCTGGTAAAACAACGACCTTAAGGGCCATCAGCGGACTTTTAAAGCCGGAAAACGGCGCCATCAAGGAAGGGCATATTACCTTTGATGGTAAGGATACCACCCAGCTTCTCGGTACGGAAATCGTCAAGCATGGTGCGGTTATGGTTCCCGAGGGCAGACGGGTTTTTAAACATCTGACGGTAAATGAAAATATCATTGTGGGTTCCATTACACGCAAAGACGGTTCTAAAAAAATCCGTGAAGACAATGAACTCATGTACAAACATTTTCCAAGGCTTTCCAAAGTGACCAACCGGATGGCTGGATACAGTTCCGGCGGCGAGCAGCAGATGATTGCCATTGCCAGAGCTCTGATGGCAGCACCCAAAATGCTCATGCTGGATGAGCCGTCCCTAGGGCTGGCTCCTTTGCTGGTGAAAGAAATATTTGAGAATATTCAGCGGATTAACAAAGACCTGGATACCACGATTCTGGTAGTGGAACAAAATGCCAAAGTTGCCCTGGCTATTTCCGACTATGCCTATATTATGGAATCGGGTAAAATAGTTTTGGAAGGACCGTCCAAAGAGCTCCAGAACAATCCGGATGTAAAAGAATTTTATATGGGCATTACCAAGGGCGGCGGCAGAAAATCCTTTAAAGATGTTAAATCCTATAAACGGCGTAAACGCTGGATGTAGATGATATAATTCTCAGGAGTTCGATATGAAAATACTGGTTGGCTATAATGGGGGAGAGGTTGGCAGAATGGCATTATCCATGGCAAGAGATTATGCCCAGTTAAACAATGCTTTTGTTTATATTGTCACCTCAATGGAAGGTGGAGCTTCAGAAAAAAAATCTGATATTGAACAAGCGGAAGTTGGATTGAAGTATGCAAAACAACTCATGGAAAGAGCCGGTTTAGAATGCGATACCCAGCAGAGTGTCAGGGGACTTTCGCCAGGTGAAGACCTAGTACAGTTTGCAAAGGAAAATAAAATCCATCACATTTTTCTTGGAATAAAGAAAAAATCAAGGGCGCAGAAAGCGATTTTGGGGTCCACGGCTCGGTTTGTCATTTTAAAAGCACCCTGCCCTGTCACCACCATAAGATTTGAACTTGAAAGCTTATCATCAGAAAATCTTCTCAATGACAGAAACATACTGGTTGTGGATGATGAACCCGATATTATTGAAACCATTGAAGAACTTTTAGATGTGTGCACCCTTGATACTGCCAATACCTTTGAAGAAGCAAAAAAGCTGTTGAACAAAAACACATACGACCTTGCCATACTCGATATCATGGGTGTTTCAGGCTATGATATCCTTGCCTTAACCAATAAAAAGAAAATTCCTGCCCTTATGCTGACAGCCCATGCATTAACGCCTGCTAATCTGAAAGAATCCATTGAAAAAGGAGCAGACTCATATATTCCTAAAGATGAGCTTGCCAATCTTGGAGATCATGTGGCCGATGTTATCCGGACCCGCATAGAAGGAAAAACAGGCTATGGTTCATGGTTTTCCAAGCTGCAACCCTTCTTTGATAAAACCTTTGGTGCAGGATGGCGGGATAAAGACCGTAACTTCTGGAATACCTTTGATGACAAATACGGGGGATAGACCAAACCTAAATTTATAGAATCACAATTTCATCCTGAAATTTGGTTAGGGATTCAAGCCCGTTTTCAGTTACCATGAGGGTATTTTCAATCCCCACAACCCCCTTTCCCGGAATCACGGCTTTTGGTTCCAAAGCAATGACCATTGATTTTTCCAGGGATAATTTTTGTCCCATTGCAATAAAGGGGAACTCATCCAGCTCAATTCCTATTCCATGACCGGTGAACCGAATCTTTCGGTCTGTGGCACCCATGAAATAATTGTCATATCCTTTTTCTTTAGACCTATTGACCATTAATTCATAGAGATCTCCGGTCACTGCACCCGGAACTGCATGCCGTTTGACTGATTCCTGGATTTCCAACATGGCTTCATGGGCCATCATAAGCTCAGACGGCAGCCCTCCAATTGAAAAGATACGCGTGTGATCACTCAAATATCCGTCTTTACAAAAAACATAATCAAAAAGAACAGGTTCATTGGGTTTAATCTTATTAAATCCCGGCCCCTGGGCGATGCTTGCATTCAGGCCTTTGCCGCCGGTGGGGGAAGCCAAAGAACTTGGAACCGCCGCACCTTTTCCTGCCATCAAATGACCGTAAAAAAGATCATTATCCCACAGCCGCATGCGGATCAATCCCTGATGGCCCAGCCTGCGTGCATGGGATTCGATCCTGCCGGCCAGCTCAATTTCCGTTATCCCAACTTCCAGAATTCCCGGGATTGTCGCAGCTACCTGGTCTGCCAGTCTTGATGCCTCTTTGATTTTTTCAATCTCATATTCACTTTTAATTGCACGCTGCAATCGAATAGTGGTGGATATATCTTTAATTTGTGCGCCATCAAAAATCTGTTGAAACATAAAATACTGGTTGGCAGGCAATACATCCAGTTCCAAACCCAAAGTGCCGGGAATCTCACACCCCCTTTCCAAAAGAATTTCCGGGATTTTTTTTGGACTGACTATCGAGAGGACTTGCTCCAGTGCCGACTCAGCAACTGCCCTTTGATAATCTTTAAACACCATTAACAAAGGCTCACCAATGGCCGGAATATAGAGCCAGCCTTGCTGAACCGTGCCGGAAAAATAAAACATGTCGGCTTTCTGAATGATGAGGACCCCTCCTATTTCTTCATAGGTTAGTTGATTTTGGAAATTGGTAATCCGGTGGTTCAATTCTGTTTCTGGTGTGCTTTTTTGATATTCAGGCACAGCGCCCCCCCCCTTGCGGTCAAATGTTAAAAATAAAAATGCCGTGACCAAATCACAGGGGGATTAAACCCGTATCATTCATCACGGCATTGTTAAATCATATTAAACAAACAACTTAGCTGTAGTCGTAAAAGCCCTTACCGGTCTTTCTTCCCAGCCAGCCGGCTTCCACATATTTACGCAGCAAAGGACAAGCTCTGTATTTGGAATCCTTGAATCCGTCATACAATGTTTCCATGATGGCAAGACAGGTATCCAGCCCGATGAGATCGGCCAATGCCAAGGGTCCCATGGGATGGTTCATCCCAAGCTTCATTACCGTGTCAATATCTTCGGCTTTTCCTACACTCTGGTAAAGGCAGAAGATGGCCTCATTGATCATGGGCATCAGGATCCTGTTGGCAATAAATCCTGGGAAATCATTGGCTTCTGCCGGTGTTTTCCCAAATTTTTCACACAAATCCCAGGTGACTTTAAAGGTCTCATCTGATGTGGCAATGCCTTTGATAACTTCCACAAGCTTCATGATTGGCACAGGATTCATAAAATGCATGCCGATGACCTGCTCGGGTCGCTGGGTCTGGGCGGCAATTCGGCCGA
>JAAEMC010000951.1 GCA_024225895.1 Desulfobacteraceae bacterium
AGACAAGCTTTTTCCAGGTTCTGGAACTAAATGATAGTATTATGAAGCTTCAAGAAGAGACCGGGCGCATTGCTGAATGGAAACCTACCAAATCCAAAAAAAAACCAGGGGATGTTGTTCAAGGACAGCCTGAAGTTAAAATATTTCCTTTGGTGGTGAATTTGAACAAAAACAGCTCCAATGACAAAGACCGGTATCTTTGTTTAAACTTCAGGCTGGTTTTAAAAGAATTGATGCCGGACCAGGAAATTCCCAAATTTCATCCCAAGGCAAGGGAGGCGGTCATCATATTTTTAAGTTCTCTTATCTTTAATGATGTAAGGAATTTTGACAATATCAAAGAACAGAATGCAAAAATGATCAAAATTTTAAATCCTTACATGGATATGCTCATTGAAAAAATTGATATTGAGCATGTGATCATTGCCCAGTACATGGAACAAGTGGAAGAGTTTATTATTGAACATACCATGATAACGGATGAAGAGGGGACAGAAGGCGAAGGAAAGGAAGATCAAGCAAAGAAAGAAGATAAAAAAACAGGATAAAGCAATTTTTCTTTCGCCCTGCTATATTTCATTGTAACCGTACAATCCATTTGCTTTCTTTATGCAATAGAAGCCATCTCAAAAAAGAATATTTTGTGATGGCTTTTTAATCTTTTGATTTGATTACAAGCAATACCCCCTTCTTAATGGAAATCACTGCTGTATCTTTTAAAAAGCAATTGCTTGTTCCCAAAGAAGAGCCCATCTCAATGTCGGCGTCTGATAAAGGGTATTCAAGGCCTTCAATGGTGACGCCGCAAACTTTTTTTGAAACCGGTATTATGGATAAAAGGTCGCCGGGTTTTCCACTGATTGTAAGCTGATCCGTCAAAAGATAGATTTCATTATGGGCATCAATGATCCGGCAGGGGATCTTGCCGTCCACCAGCCGTTTTAACAAGAATATATTGCAAAGGGTGTGGTCAAGGCGGGTACCGGTTGCTGCGATTAAGGTGATGTCACTGGCACCGTTCTCCAATGCCCATGAAATGGCAAGGTCGGTATCGGTCTGATCTTTTTTCGGATTAAAAGGAATAAAGGGAATGTTCTTTTTTTCAAAAAAGGCTTTGTCAGAGGCACAAAGGGAGTCAAAATCCCCAATGAGTACATCTGGAAAAATACCCATATCTTTAAGGTGTCTGCCACCGCCATCGGCACAGACGATCAGCTGTGCACGACTGACTATTTTCTTGAATACATCTTTGGGCCCAAGGCTTCCATTTGCAATAATGACGCATTTCATGGACTATTCTTTACCACGAAATCAGGATAAATAAAATATCCAACCAGGGGCTATCTGTGAAACTTATGTGAAACATTCAGGATATTTTGGGCCGCAATCTTGACACTTTGCCTCCTAACTTATATTTTCCGTGAATAATGAAACGCATTAAAATCATAAATTTTTATATATTTAAAGAACTGGCATATCCTTTTGGCACCTGTTTGTTTTTTTTAACCTTTGTTTTTTTGATGACCCGGATCCCGGAGATCACAAATTATGTGGTAAACTATAATACCGGTATATCTTCTGTTTTATTGATGCTGCTGTATACCATGCCCCGGTTTCTGGAATTTACCATTCCCATGTCGGTGATGATCGCTGTCCTTTTAACCTTTATGCACATGTCCGGTGATAATGAAATCATTGCACTGAAAAGTGCGGGAATGAGTTTGTATAAATTATTGCCGCCGGTTCTAGTCTTTTGTCTTTTGTGTACACTCTTTACCTTATGGGTGACGGTTATCGGTGTGTCCTGGGGCAAGCTTTCCCTTAAAAAGAGGTTAATTGAAATCGCAAGTTCAAGTATTGACAGCCAATTGCAGGAAAGACAGTTTAATATCCTATTGGATGGCGTGATGGCTTATATTTCTTCTGTTGATATGAAGACCCGTACCATGAAAGATATTTTCCTGGAGGATAAACGCCAAAAAGGCATTGAGAGCGTCTACGTGGCACCGGAAGGCAGGCTTATTAAAAGTGAGGATGGGAAGATTATTACCATCAGGCTTCTCAGAGGCATGATGAATAGAATGGACCTGGAACAACAGACGGTGAACCATCTTAAATTCAGTACAGCTGATTACAATATTGACCTTGAAGAGGAGCTAAAGGCGAAAAGTAAAATTAACAAAGAATTGGATGAAAGAAGCCTTGTCGATCTGATTCAATTTATCAGGTCCGGTATTGATAAAAAAGATAAAGCCCATTTGAGCATAGCCTGGATGGTACTCCATGAAAAATTCGCTATTCCTTTTGCTTGCCTCTCCCTGGGGTTATTGGCCTTTCCCTTGGGTATCCAGTCCATGTCACTCAGGAAATCTTCCGGATTCGGTATGGGGATTTTCTTTTTTTTATTGTATTATGGGCTGCTGGCAGGAGGTTTGGCTGTTGGAGAAACCGGCAAGTACCCTCCCGTGGTTTTGATGTGGCTGCCTAATGTGGTGATGGGCGCGGCCGGTATCTATCTTCTAAAAAGAAATGCCGAAGAAAGACCGGTTCATATGCCCAAAATCGTTTCAAAAAGTATGATATTCCTTAGAAAAAAAATTAGGAAAAAGGCATAACCCATGCTGCCCACTCTTCATAGATACTGGCTCAAAGAGTTCATCAAATTGTTTTTTATCATCCAGATGATGATTCTTGTCCTCTTTGTTTTTATTGATTACTTGACCCGAATGGACAAAATTTTAAATTCGGATTTAGGCCTTTTGGGTGGGCTGGTCTATGTGCTGTTAAAAGTACCTTTTATGTTTGTCCAGCTCACACCGGCCGGTATCCTTCTTGCCGTGGTAGTGGTTTTTGCTTTAATGAACCGGAACAATGAACTGGTTGCATTGAAATCCAGTGGAATCAGTGTTTATTTTTTAGTGAAACCGGCAATACTCTCCGGCTGTGTATTAGCATTTTTCATATTTTTTCTTGTGGAAACAATTATCCCTGTCACCATAGCTAAAGCCAATTATATCCGAAATTTTGTTTTAAAAAAAAGAACCAATATCTCCCACTTCAAAAAGGATATCTGGATCAAGTCCGGCAGGCAGCTGGTGAATTTTAAGCACTTTAATATCTCCGATCAGTCTGTTTCCGGTGTGACCGTCTCTTCCATGAATGATAAATTTTTACTGGATTCAAGGATTTCGGCGGCAAAGGGTTATTATGAAAACGGTACCTGGGTCTTTAAACAAGTTATGGAAGTAAAATACAAAGAGGGGCACACCGATTATGATGTCCTGTCCTATGACTCCAAAAAAATGATCCTGGAGGTCAAACCCGAAGATCTTGGTGACGTGGTGAAAAAATCCAATGAAATGAGTTTTTTTGAACTTAAAAGGTATGTAAAAAAGGTGGAAAACGAAGGGTATGATGCCACAATTTACAAGGTGGATTTATGGGCGAAGATCTCATTTCCCTTTATTTGTGTCATCATGGCCTTGACGGGCGCTGCCACAGGTATGCGCTCATTTGTAAAGGAGAATATGCCGGTTGCCGTTGCCATCGGTATTATGATTTCATTTTTATATTGGATCATGTTCGGGTTTTGTATTTCTTTGGGATATGGCGCCGTACTGCCGCCTGTAGTTGCGGCTTGGGCAGCCAACTTGTTTTGTATCTGTTTTGGTACGATCTACCTGATAAATGCCGAATAAAATGAGGATTTGAGGATATGATCATTGTATATAATATCCTTATCACTATGGTCTTTTTGATCAGTCTGCCCCTGTTGCCGCTGCTTTATATTTTCAGTGAAAAACGGCGGGCAAACCTCTTGTTGCGCCTGGGTCTTGGTGGCAGGCTTGCTCCAAAAAAAGGCAATGAAAAACGAATATGGGTTCACGCCCTTTCAGTGGGAGAGGTGAGAAGCGCTTTTCCCCTGGTTCAATCCTTGAAAAAAGTCCATCCTGAAATCAGCATCGTGTTTACGGCATCCACAAAAACCGGTTTTGATACTGCAAAACAATTGTTTTTTCAAAAAGAAAATCGCCTGGCGGACCATTTATTATACTTTCCTTTTGACTTTTGGTTTTCAGTTAAAAATGTAAGTGAAAAGATCGAACCAGATGGCATTTTAATTGTCGAGACCGATCTGTGGCCCAATTTTCTAAATTTTCATGCCAAACGTCAAATTCCTGTTGTATTGATCAATGCCAGGCTCTCAAACCGGTCCTTGAAAGGATACAGCTTGTTTAAAGGCTTTTCTGCCATGTTTTTTTCACATCTTTCCAATATCCTTGTCCAGACCCG
>JAAEMC010000952.1 GCA_024225895.1 Desulfobacteraceae bacterium
GCTGCGCCGCCGAGGTGGCCTGATTTTAAGGCTTCATAAAGGTCGTCTTCGTTGACTATCCCTCCCCGTGCGCAGTTAACGAGCATGGCGCCTTGTTTCATTTTGGCAAAGTTTTCTTTATTCATCAGGTTTGTTGTCTCAGGGGTTTTGGGCGTATGAATGGAAATATAGTCAGACCGTTTTAGAAGTTCATCAAAACTGACCAGCTCCATGTTGAGTTCATCAAAGGCGCCTTCTGCGACATAGGGATCAAAAGCAATTACTTTCATTTTGAGTCCCAGGGCTCTGTCCGCCACAATACGGCCTATGTTGCCCACACCGATGAGACCAAGGGTTTTATTAAATATTTCCCTGCCCTGGAGAAGCTTTTTTTCCCATTTACCCTGTTTGAGCGAGGCTGTGGCCCGCGGGACATTCCTGGAAAGAGCCATCATCATTGTGATGGCATGTTCGGCTGTGGTGACGGTGTTGCCAAAAGGGGTGTTCATTACCGCTACATTGGCTTTTGTGGCAGCCGGGATATCAACATTGTCCAGCCCGATCCCAGCCCTTCCGACAACTTTCAGGTTTTTGGCGGCAGTGAGAAGATCAGCCGTGACTATTGTTTTACTTCTGATGGAGAGTGCGTCGTAGGTATCGATCACATCCATTAGTTCTGTCGGACTCAGATCGGTCTTGACATCAACTTCAATTCCAGGAGTGCTTTGAAAAATATCGATTCCCACTTTGTTCAGGGGATCACTTACTAAAACTTTCATGATTTTCCTCCTTGTAGATCAAAATTAATCAAAGAAGCTATAAGATGATATATGGTGAATCCGGAATTCAGGTCAAGATTGTAAAACAAGTGATAAAATGGTGATCGAATATCACCATTGCGAGGTTTTTAATCCTGAAATTCATGAAATTGGGGAGGATTTCAATAGAAGCAATAGCGAAACTGAAAATTTTATCCTATGTTGATAAAGACATTTCGACATTGCATTTTTTACCCTTCCATTGTGAGATCAATTCAGATTCATTGGCAAGCGTATCTTCTATCTATGGATTTAACAATTTGTACACATGTCGTTGTATGCAAAGGCCCAACTCAGAGCTTTATTAAGTACCGCCTATATTGGTGCGAAACATTGATGTGCAGGACAGCTGATACAGATCGGCTCAAAAATTCCCCAACCAGGTTAAAAACAGGATTTAACCTAAAGCGTTCCATGACCTTTTTATTTGAATGTAAATCATATTTTGAAAACCTGACAATGGAATCTTTAAAAGCAACTACTGCCACTTTGCCTTTCCGGGTGACATTAAATGTTTTCCCAATTCTCAGAATGTGGTCCCTGCTGTCATTGGGTTGTGTAACCCATAAAAATCCATCATCACACCTAATAGAAACACCCCTGGCATCTCCGTCAATAAAGAATATTTCGTCTTTGGAAAGATTTATTTTCATTTTTATTCTCCAATGCTTTTTATTGTTGAAAATAATTTTATCTTATGACATAGGAAAAATACAGATACAGAAAACTATATTTGTATCCATCACAGATGATGTAAATCAAAACTGTACCCGTATTATATTTCACAGATTGTGCCTGCAAAAAAGATAATAATTTGTGTAAAAATAAGAGATAATACAAGTGGAGAGGGTAATTATGAAACAAATATTGAAGAATATAAAACACCAGCCGCAACAGCATCTTTACGAAACAGTGGCTGAAAATGTCTCACACCTGATTGACCAGGGTACTTTTAAAGCAGGAGACAAGGTCCCTTCACTACGGAACCTCAGCCGGCTGATGAAAGTAAGCATTAATACGGCTAAAGAAGCATATGCTTATCTTGAAGACCGCCGTGTTATTGAGGCCAGGCCCCAATCCGGGTATTATGTGTGCGGCTGTCTGTGTGATATCCCCAGAGAACCGGATATAAAGAAGGCCCAATTCAATCCCAGTACCGTCAGTACAAGTGAGCTGGTAACACATATTATGCGGGATTCCCTCGACCCGAATCTGGTTCAATTTGGAGCTGCTATTCCAGATCCTGAACTGCTACCCGCCAAAAAATTAAATAGGATGTTATCTTCTGAGGCCAGGCGGCACCAGTCTGAAAGTGTGGAATATTCAATCCCTCCGGGCTGTTTGAAGCTCAGAAAACAGATCGCAAAAAGAATGCTGCATTGTGGATGTAGCCTCAGTCCGGATGAAATTGTAATTACAAATGGTGGGACTGAAGCCATTTTTTTGGCGCTTAAAAGCATCTGTAAAAGAGGGGATACCTTGGCAATAGAATCTCCTGTTTATTTTAGTTTTTTGCAGATGATCCAGGAATTGGGCTTAAAAGCACTTGAAATCCCCTCTTCACCACGGGAGGGTATCAGTATTGATGCGCTCAAATATGCATTGAATCAGCAGAAAGTCCAGGCCTGTCTCGTTATTTCTAATTTCAGTAATCCTTTGGGAGGCAAAATACCAGACGCCAAAAAAAAATTACTGGTGAACCTCCTGGATCAACACGGGATACCTCTAATAGAAGATGATGTGCATGGGGATCTTTCTTATAATAATGACCGGCCATCTGTTGCCAAATCTTATGATCAAAATAATAATGTTTTGTTCTGCTCCTCTTTTTCAAAGACACTGGCCCCGGGATATCGGGTGGGGTGGGTGGTGCCGGGTAAGTTTCAAGCGCGGGTCGAACGATTAAAAATGATTTACAGCATCGGCTCGGCCAGCCCCACACAACTGGCTGTTGCTGAATTTTTAGCAAATGGCGGTTATTCCCGTCATCTTCGATCTATTTGCAGGATATACGAGAAAAAGGTGGTAATGATGGGAGAAGCAATTGGCCGTTTTTTTCCGGAAGGAACCTGCGTAACCCGTCCAAAGGGCGGGTTTGTGTTGTGGGTTCAATTGCCTAAATCTGTAAATAGCCGCCGTTTGTATGGAGAAGCCAAAAAATTTGGAATTTCCATTGCCCCTGGGTCTATATTTTCAACAACAGATCATTTCAACAATTATATTCGCCTTAATGCTGCTTTCTGGTCTAAGAAGAATCAATGGGCAGTTGAAACCCTGGGCAAAATTATTTTAAAACAATTGACACCTCATTGATAAAGCTATTGAATGATTTTCCAATAAATTACCTTTTGCGGAAAAGAGTTCAAAAATTGCGGCAATCATATTGTCCCTTTAATTTTTTTTGGTGTTGATACGGTCATGTCCAAAGAAACAGCCAGCAAGATTAGCTTCGTATAATAGAATAATACAATCCCACGATTTAATAAATTATTGTATCGATAATAGATGGTCTGATCAGTATATCGTTCTATCTTTCCAGGGATAAAAGGTAGGATCGCAGGTTAATGCTTTTCTTTCTCAATCCCAGTTTGGTCCGGATTTTGTACCGGTGGGAGGTAATGGTATTGACAGATACGCTTAAAAGTTCGGCAATCTCTTTGTTGACCAGGCCGTCTTTCACCAGGGTAGCCACCTTAATCTCCATGGGTGTGAGGTTCAGGTATTTGGAAGACAATTTGCTCACCAAAGGGGATGTGATCTTGTTCAAGTTCATCTCCAAACGTGCAATCAGCACCTCCTGCCCCTGGTTAATGCCTGATTCCTTAAGTTTGTTCAGGTAAGGCAGGACCGTCTGTTTGATATTCAGTAAAAAATTTTCCTTGTCCTGTCTTTCTTTTTGCTCCATTTGGTTTAACACCACTTTCAGGGCAGTATTCGAGTCTTCAAGATTTTTAGACTGGAGCTTCAGAATGGATTCATTTTCCTCAAGATCGGTCATGGCCGCTTTTAAATTGGTGATGTCATGGCCTTCTGCAATAAGGTTAATGATTTTACCATTGGCATCGATTACCGGTTTAATGGAAAAATCAATAAAAATATTTTTCGCACCAGGCCTGTTATAGATGGTTTCAAACCGGACAAATTCCCCTCTGGACGATTTTTCCACGGCTGCTTTTATTTTTTTTTGTTCTTTTAGGGAATTGTTCCATAACGGGGTTTCCCAGAAAGGTCTGCCGGTTATGTCTGATTCCTGCGAGTCCACAAGTTTTAATGCAGAGGTATTTATTTTACGCACATTGCCGTTAAGATCCAAAAGCCCTATATATTCATAGGTCTGGTTAAAAATGGCCTGGAGCATGGTTTCGCTTTTCATCAGAGCATCCTTGGCCTGGTTATGCTTCTCAATCTCAAATTCCAGCTGCTGGTTGGCCTGGGAAAGCTTTTTTGTACGTTTCCCCACCAGGGTTTCCAAATGGTTCTGATGTTCGCGAAGTTCGGCTTCCAGGTTTTTATAATCTGTCATATCCCGGCTGAACACAGCCACGCATATGATATTTCCTCCGGCATCGGGCACAGGATCTACTGTGGTGTCCATCCATTTGCCATCCCGGCAGTCTTCGTAACGAACCGACTGGCATGAGCTAAAAACCTGTTGATGATATTGTTCCCTTTTTTTAGCCAGATCCTCTGGGAAAAGCCGGAAGACATTTTTGCCAATCAGATCGCCGATGTTCTTGCCTAATGCATCGGCAGCCGGCTGGTTCAAGGAAAGAATACTGCCTTTTTTGTCCAGCAGGAAGGCTTGTTCACTGGGGGCATTTAAAAGGGCGCGGACAGTTTCTTCACTTCCCCTCCACTCATATTTCTATCACAATTTTAGCCAGTTGTGTCTTAATTGCATCGTCCCGGGCTTGTGCCTGTTGCATTTGCTGTTTGACTTGTGTGGTAAGCGTCGCTACTTTTCCTTCACAGAGA
>JAAEMC010000953.1 GCA_024225895.1 Desulfobacteraceae bacterium
AGAAAGTAAAAAAACCAAGATGTGATAGCCAGTACCTTATTGCTAATCTCAATTAAACGACATAATTTATTTTAATTTCAATATATTATTGATAAATAACATCAAACATATTGCAAAAAAATTAAAAAAAAAATTAATTGCCTTGACCCCTGCGCAGTTTCTCTATAATGGCATTCTATCGTCAACAATAAATAATGGAGGTGACAAAAACAAATAGAAACAAAGGAAAGGGAAAGCCGCGAAGGCTATTGACCCACACGGCTTTGGAATGTCGCGATTTGGCAAGCTTTGGACGGCAGCGCCAAATAGCAACTTACAGATAATCGATGGAATAAATTATCCTCGCCATAAGGTCAATAAGCGAATCGTTTTTTTTTTCAATTTTTGCGGCAATAATCGAAAAACCAAAAAACTGCGAAGGTGTCTCAATGAATATTCTTGTTGATTTCATTACTAATAATGGCATTGAAGGAAGTTTGATCTTGGTTGTTGCAATTATCCTGTTGAATAGCAAAGGGATTATAAATTTGTCATGGGGAAATAAAAAATCCGATAATAAATAATCTCAGTCTTAAAAGTCTGGCAACCCGGATGTGATGATTCATATCCGGGTTTTTTTTACAAAGGTCAGATCTATCCGAAGATCCTCGACCTGTTCATTGATGCCGGTATCCTTCAAGCAAAATGTGGTTATGATTCATCAGGATCGAAAATGGTTCACTCAAATCCACCAAGTCGATAAATTACCTTGCCTTGTCGATTTATGCTCAGGAAGCTGGTCTGAGTGCCCCACAGATCATAGACACCATCTCCGGACATCGTCAGCATCGATCCGAAGATCCTCGACCTGGTCATCAATGCCGGAACCAGCCCAGCCAATCCGCAAATCTTGACCAGGTCATTGACGCTAAAGCGCTTTAGCTCCATACAGATCGAGCGGATTCAACTCTGCCTTGCTTCCGTGATCTGGTTTAGCGTCTTGTTGTTAGCAAAAAATTGCTAATAGCGGAAGCCACGGTATCAGCGGCTTGCAGGCTGCTGGTTCCGTGATGGCATCAATGCTGATCCGAACACCGTCTGCCTGTGAAAACCGAAAGTGCCCTGCCCTTCCGGACCGACAAGGTGATAGATTGATCAAGCATCACCATTTCTGCCGATAGCTTGCTCCCCGCCCCTTCTCATGATAAAAAGACGAAACCGCTCCCGGACGCGAACCAGAAGCGGTTTCAAGAATATGAACGGACTTTAAGGGTGGTCATGAAATGTCAGATAACACGATAAACGCCAAAGAAGCCACAGGCAACATACAAGCGGAAAAAATTGACATGGCTGATTATGTCGCCTGTCCTCTCTCAGGGGATCGACTTGCAATCCGTGTCTGAGTCTGGTAAAAACATCGGCATGGACGGCATAGAGATACCGAATCTCACAAAACTGGATTTCGAGAAACTGCAAAAAAAGCATCCAGTGCGTCCAATAGAATTAGACATAGATAAACTGAACAAAGAGCGTCAAGCGGATAACGAAAGCTTACAGAAGATATTTGATAAACATAGACTTTGGCTTGAATCTAAATTCATGGAAGGTGAAAGAGCCGATTTCCAGAATGCCAATATAAACAAAATCGATCTCAAGGGGATCAATCTCCATTTTGCCAATCTCCAGGGAGCTGATCTCCGGAAAAACTATCTCTCTGGAGCCAATCTCTTTGGAGCCAATCTCCAGGAAACCAGGCTCCAGGAAGTCAATCTCAATGGAGCTGATCTCCGGCACGCCGATCTTATGGGAACCTATCTCCAGAAAGCCAATCTCAGGGGAGCTAATCTCAGGGGAGCCAATCTCAAGGAAGCTGATCTCAGGGAAGCTGATCTCAGGGAAGCTGATCTCTATGGAGCCGATCTCCAGGGAGCTGATCTCCGGGAAGCCAATCTCCAGGGAGTTGATCTCTATGGAGCTTATTTTTTGGGAGCCAAGCTCCAGGAAGCCGATCTCCGGGAAGTTGATCACCCAAAATATATTCTGGGAGCCAATCTTCTGGGAGCAAAAGTAACATCTGCATTCTTTGAAATATTGCCTGATATCGCAAGAATTAAAGTTGAAAAGGATGTTTTTATAATCGACAATCAAAACGACCGAGATTTTATCAACAGGTCAATCGAATTCCCACCAGAGTACAAGCAAGCCGGTATCTCTATCTTGAATTATTTTTCTGAAGTCCTGAAAACTAAATACCCTGACACAAATGCAACTGTACAGATAAAGCAAGACGGCTTGAAAGTCATCATGACCATAGATCCGGGTGATGGAAACAAGGAAATAATCGAAAAAGCTCTGGATGAATATGGGCTTGTTGTCAGAGGGCAAAAA
>JAAEMC010000954.1 GCA_024225895.1 Desulfobacteraceae bacterium
ATCAATGCTTTGGAAACCTTAATGATTAATTCTTTCCTTGTATAGGAATCCAGAATCTCCTGGGCGACGGGTGGCGCCAATTCCGGCTTGATTTGAGCAATGACAAAGACATATATCATATATAAAAAGACCAGAATGAGTCCTGGAATGATAGCACCAACAAAAAGATCACCCACTGATATATTCATAATATCGCCAAGTAAAACCAATACAATGCTTGGCGGAATAATTTGCCCCAGAGTACCGGATGCAGCAACAGTCCCTGTCGTAAGACTTCTGGCATAACCGGATCGCAGCATGGTGGGAACCGATAAAAGTCCCATGGTCACAACCGTTGCTCCGACAATCCCTGTGGAGGCTCCCATGAGCGCCCCGACAAATATGACGGAAATAGCAAGCCCGCCCCTGATTTTTCCGAACACCAGGGCCATGGCATCTAAAAGTTCTTCTGCCAGGCCTGATTTTTCCAGCATCACCCCCATATAGATAAACAATGGTACCGCCAGAAGGGTAAAATTGAGCATGGTTCCCCAGATCCGCATAGGCAGCATTTCGAAAAATTTCAACCCGAACCCGTAGAGTCCAAAGAAAAGAGATACCCCGCCAATGGTAAAGGCAACGGGAAATCCCAAGAGCAGAAAAGCAAAAACAGCCGCGAACATGATCAGGGGCATGAACTCATTGATAAATGCCATCATTATTAATCCCCTCCCTTTTTGCCCAGGATAACAAACAGGTTTTTTAAAGCTTCTGACAATCCCTGGAAAATAAGCAATACAAATCCTGTGGGAATCATGGCCTTAAGAAGATAACGCGCCGGAAGTCCGCCCGGGTCCGGCGAAATTTCCCTGACTGCCCAGGAATTTCCCACAAATTTTTGAGAGGAATAAATAACAATTATGCAAAAGGGGATCAGAAAAATCAGAGTGCCTAAAAAATCCACCCAGGCTTTTGTTTTTTTGCTGAAGTGGATGAACAGAATGTCCACCCGGACATGCCCGCCTTCTTTAAGCGTATAGGCTGCGCCAATAAGAAAGATGATTGAAAACAAATGCCATTCCATTTCCTGGAAGGCAATACTGCCTTTATTGAACAAATATCTCATGATCGTATCATAAAATACTATCAGGACCATTAAGGTGGAAAGCCACCCTACAAACTTGCCTATTTTTTCGTTGCAAGCATCAGCAAACGCCACATACCATTCAAGAAACCGCATAAAGATTATCCGTCTCCTTTCATTTGCAAATATTGATCTTTTTTAAGGTGTTTGCCTTCTTAAACCACTTGATTTTATATGAAAGCATAAGTTTCCTATAAATGTTCGCAAATTGGAGTTTTGTCAAGTTTTTAATCACTAGGATCTGACAGAAGGATCTGATTGAAAGAAAGCAGTGAGCATGATTGCCCATCAGTTGGTGTGTTGTAAAATGTATTTAAATGGGGTAGTTATTTTAAACCTTGATAACCCTAAAAAGAAAGGGGATAGATGTGACAACACCATTAATCGTTGTGGCAGACAACCTCCAGATTACAAATCCTGTGATTGCAAAGGCCCTTGAAAAAGAGGATCCCAAACCAATCGTGGAAATAGTAAAAATGTGCGTGGAAAAAGGTGCCCAGGCCATTGATATAAATTCAGGGCCATTGACAAAGACACCTGAAAAAATGGCTTTTCTTGTGGATGTCGTGCAAGATGTGACGGATTTGCCCATTCTGCTGGACACAAGTAATCCCAAAGCCCTTGAAGCGGGGTTAACACAATGCCGTAACAAAACCATTATCAATGGGTTTTCCCTGGAACCGGAAAAGCTTAAATATATACTGCCCCTGGCAAAGAAGTATAATACGCAAATCATCGGCTATCTTCTGTATCCCAACAGCCATGTTCCTTCGGATGAAACCGGACGCATGAATGTTGCCCTGCAGTTATTTGAAGAATTCCAAAAAATGGATATGGCTCCGGACCAATTGATCATTGATCCTATTATTGCACCGGTTTTATGGGAAAACGGCAATCAGCAGGATATGGGGATAATATCCTTGATCCGCAATCTTCCGGATTTATTGGGATTTGAGGTGGCAACCATTGCAGGCATTTCCAACCTGACAAGTGGAAAGGGGCCGAAACCAAAAAAAAAGATCCTTGAAGCCTCTTTTACAGGCATGCTTGCCGGTGCAGGGTTGCATATGGCCCTGATGAATATGTTGCACCACATGACCCTTGATACCATTCGGGCATGCAATGCATTATCCAGTGAGATGATATTTGCCTGGGACGCTGTTTGATCCAATTATTTCATGGAAACGTCAGCAATATAAATGGAAGATTATTAGCAATTCAGATTGTTACATCCCGAGAATCTTAAGCCCTTCTTCCACTAAAAAATACGGTTGGATATCATAAGTATAGCCGGGGACGCCGATGTAAATCGCTAAACTGTCACTGACCGCCGCAATCCCTTTTGCCAGATTTTCATTATCCACTTCATAAAGGGTCAGTGAATGGATCCCTTCTTTCCGGCTGGTGGAAATATAGGGGCCTCTTTTGGTTAAGAAATCCGGTAGCACAGGGGCGGTAAGAAATCGTTTGGTAATTTCTTTGGCACTTTCAGGCGGATAGGTGACATGGGAAACAATAATCATTTGAGAATCTCCTTTTATTCCTACTTTTTTATGTGAATAAGTTAATTTTAAAAACTATATCGTATATATTTCTTGTTTTCAAAGTATTCTCAAGCTTTAACAATGTTTTTTTTAAATAACTATGCAAACGGATTGGATATATGTATCATACCAATAAAGACGTATGGTTTCACATGGTTTGGAATTGTACCAAGCTCGTTTTTAAGACCATTTTAACCTTATATTAAAGGAAGGAGATTGTCATGGAAGAGAGCGTTTATAAACTTATTGAAGTTGTCGGGTTTTCAGAAACATCCTGGGAAGATGCTGCCAAGGCTGCAGTTAAATCGGTTGATAAATCTATTCGGGATATGCGGGTAGCAGAGGTGCTTGAAATGGATATGCGGCTTGAGGATAACAGGATCGTGGGTTACCGAACTAAATTAAAAGTATCGTTCAAGCTTGAGTAGTCGTATCGCCTGTTACCAGGCATGCTGAAAATAATAATCATGGGGCACAAGGAAAATCATATTGTGCCCCATTTCTATTTACAGGCAAATTAAAT
>JAAEMC010000955.1 GCA_024225895.1 Desulfobacteraceae bacterium
CAGGGTTTGATCACCATGCAACCTCTTACAGGCGAGTTTTCTGCCATATCAGATGCTTTCACAACTTCCTGGTACCACCCAGGATAATCCTGCTCCCGCGTTGGTGTGATAGCTGTTTTAGTCTTTTTTGCCATTCAATTCCTCCGAATCCTTTGTATATTTTTCTATTTCGCCCAGCAATTGATCCACAAGCTTATCCTGTTCTATTTTTTTTATTACCTTTCCTTTTCTAAAAAGAATACCTGTGCCATCACCACCTGCGATGCCAATATCCGCTTCTTTTGCTTCTCCAGGACCATTGACCACACATCCCATTATGGCAACTTTAATCTTGGAAGAAGACTCAAGTAAAGCTTTTTCTACTTGTTCCGTGATTTTAAAAAGATCAATGTTGCACCTGCCGCATGTAGGACATGAGATCAATTCCGGTCCCCGGCTTCGAATGCCAAGAGCCCTCAATATCTCATACCCTGTTCGGATCTCTTCAACCGGATCCCTTGTTAAAGAGACCCTTAGGGTATCGCCAAGGCCTTCTGCAAGCAGCATTCCGATACCGATGGCCGACTTGGTGATCCCGGCATAAAGACCGCCGGCTTCTGTTACACCCACATGAAACGGGACATCGGTTTTGGATGCCAACAAGCGGTAAGCCTCCACCGTTCTTGCAACATCTGATGCCTTTAATGACACCTTAATATTAAAAAAATCCAGATCTTCGAGCATTTTAATATTATTTAAAGCACTTTCAACCATGGCGGGTGCACTCACACCCAAGCGCTTTTCAATCTCCTTTTCCAGGGATCCGGCATTGACACCGATACGGATGGGGATATTGAAATCCTTTGCACAATCCACCACTGCCTTGACCTTTTTTTTCTCCCCTATATTTCCGGGGTTTATCCGTAGAGCGTCAGCGCCAGCTTTGGCAGCAGATATAGCCAGCCTGAAATCAAAATGAATATCAGCAATCAAAGGGATATGAATCTGCTGCTTGATGACCTTGATGGCCTCGGCAGCCTCCATATCCGGAACCGCTACCCGGATGATTTCACATCCTGCGCGTTCAAGGTTCAAGATTTGAGATACGGTTGCTTTAACATCCTGGGTAGGAGTATTGGTCATGGACTGTACAGAGATGGGGGCATCATTGCCTACTTTTACATTGCCAATCCGAATTTGTCTGGTTTTTCTCCGCTCCTTAACCAGCGTCATTTTTTCATCCTGTCCAATACAAATTAAAAACTTACAGCACTAAACAACTTTACTGTAAGTTCAGTAAATCTCTTATCATTTCACATAGGATATCAAAGGGAACACCAATATTCAAGACAACACTCCCATTATGCTCCATTTTTTAGGTATGGGATATTATTATAAAAACGGGATAAGAATGCCAGGCTTTGGATCAGATTTTTTAGGCTGAACACTTCCAGTGAAACCACCTGTGAAAACCGGTTTAAAACATGACGGATCTTTTCAAATTCTTGTGCCGGTGTTTTATCAAGGGAAGTATGATCTTTAACCTTGGCCATAGAAAAATCCACACCATGAAGATGAATGATAGGGGTACGGTCTTTGAATTTTTCAAAGGTTTTTAAAAGATTATGTCCGTATTTAAGTTGATGACCAGCATCAACGCATACCTGAAGGTGAAATGTCCGGATCAAATCGTCCATATACTCTATTGGATAATCCAGGGTCTCAATGGAAATCGGTTTTGAATTTTCCATAAATGGAACCAGTTGTGACAGGCTCTGTTTGGCTCTTTTTTCCCAATCAATTCTATGCTTGTCATCATCCCGCCCTTCTATAAAATCCACATGCAGGGTATGAGTGGTGGGATTTAAAGGTGAAAAAAGATCCATCACCTTTTTTATGGTGTCAACCCCAATTTTTCTTTTTAAAGGCGACGAATCTGTAATGGAGATATCCACTGGAAGGTGAACATTATAGGTTACATCCAGAGCTTGAGAAAGATCAAAAAGCTCTTTAACCACATCCTTTGAAGGGAGCACATGATCAGGAATACTTTCAAAGACCAGCAGCTCTATCTCATCAAAAAAAGCACCGATTTTTTTGACATTGGGAATAATGTCATCCGGGTAAATAAAGGAGGTGGTCCCAAGGCGAAAAGGTCTATCTCTGAGTGTTGAACTGGCCTTTGACATTTCCGGCATTTATTTTGGTTCCTTTTACCTTTTACAACAGAATCAAAAGCCACAGGCAGGAAATAATTGTTGCTAAAAATGAGCTGAGCATCATCAAATCACAAGCTCTTTTAATGTCCGTCCTTTTGGGATCTTGATACCTTTTCCCAATATAGGGTTTTTCCACCAATGTGCCATGGTAATAATTGGGGCCGCCAAGCTTAATTTCCAGGGCACCGGAAAAAGCGGCTTCTGGAAATCCTGCATTGGGGCTTTTATGGGCTCTGCCTTCCGTATAAGCGGTTTTCAAAGCATCTTTGCCTCGTTTAATGGAAAAACAAGAAGATGCCATGGCAATCAGAAGTACGGATATTCTTGCCGGAATATAATTGGCCGCATCATCAATCTTTGCAGCTGCCCGGCCAAAAAGAATATATTTTTCATTTTGATACCCCACCATGGAATCCAGGGTATTGATCATTTTATAGGCAAGGGCTGCCGGTACTCCGCCAATCAATGCAAAAAACAAAGGCGATAAAAATCCGTCCACGAAATTTTCCGCAATGGTTTCAATGCCTGCCCTTGTAATTGCAGATTCATCCAAATGAGCTGTCTGCCTTCCCACAATCATGCCTACCTGTTGTCTGGCTTTTTGGATATTCTTTTCACCGAGGGCATCAAAAACTGCCATCCCAGCCTTTTCAAGGCTTTTTGAAGAAAAACAATAAAATAACAAAAAAACGTTGACCATCTGGCCAACAACCCAATGAATGGAAAAACAAAGCCGGATCATACCCCATGAAATCACAAAGGTGGTGCCAATCAAAAAAAGAGCAAATATTAAGCCTGAAAAAAAGGGGCTTTTAATTCCTTTTCGAAAGAGGTCTTCAAAAAAGACAATGGCATTACCCATCCAAATCACAGGATGAGGCAACCCTTTGGGATCTGCCATGACAAAATCAAGGACAAACGCCGCAAAAAGGATGTACCAAGCAATGGGCTCAAGCATTTTCAAGTACCTTTTTTACCACCATGGAAAGTTTTTTATTCACGTTGCGGGTTTTAAGGGAAAACCTGACAAACCTATCGTTCAAACCAAAAAAATTAGAGCAATCCCTGATTAATATTTTTTCATTTCCAACCATTTGACAAAAGGTTTTAGCATCCAGGTTCTCTGTCAGTTCCGCCAGAATAAAATATGTGGCAGAATCAAAAAGCCTTATGTTGTCAACGCCTTGCATATCATTTAAAAACAATGTCTTTTCTTTTTGGATATATTCCCGTGTGTCCTTGTAAAACGGCTCTATTTTTTCATGATTATTAAAAATATATTCTATCACGGCCTGCCCAAGGGAATTCACACTCCAGGGCTGGAAAAACGCCATTATTTTTTCGGCAATTAAGGGGCTTGTTGTTAAAAATCCTGTTCGAAGCCCGGGGATTCTAAATATCTTTGACATCGAGGAAAGCACAATCAGGTTCGTAAAATCGGTTTCAGCCACAAAAGTCAGAACAGAGGCATCATCCACAAATGGCAAATAAGATTCATCAATGACAAAATAAGTGTTTTCATGGCGGTGAAGCAGATATTTTAAATCCTCTTTTGAAAGCAATGCCCCGGTGGGATTATTTGGATTGCAGATAAAAACTATATCTGCCTGCTTTGCCATGGAAGAAATCCTATCCAGATCGGGTTTGAAAAAATCTTCTTTTTGCGAAATCGTATAAGTGTATGGAACTTTATACATTTTGCAGGCACTCTCATAATCCGCATAACTGGGGCCTGCTATCAATACGCTTTTGGATTCAAGGGCCTGGATAAGGGAATATATGAACCAGGTAGTTCCGTTTCCTGCCACCACTCTTTTTGTATCAATCCCGTGAAATCTGGAAAACTCCCTTCGAATGGTAATTGCATCCGGCTCGGGCAGGGACCTTATTTTTGAAATATTCTGACTTATAAATTCTTCAATCCCCTTGGGTGGTCCCAAGGGATTCAGATTACTGCTCATATCCATAATTTCATCCGGATCACATCCAATGGATTGTGCCAGAGCTTTTACATTACCGCCATGACCTTTAATCATCTCTCCAACCTTTTCATATTAATGATGCGCCAGCGCATTACAGTAGTGATGCGCCAGCACATAAAAACAACACGGCTTCGGTCACCTCTGTCATGGCACCCAGCATGTCCCCTGTAATACAATTCATCTTTCGCTTATAAAATATCAATATCCAAAAAACCGTTGCCCCGAACACCATATTCAATAATAGGCATTTAAATCCAAGAAAAAGAGATACAGCACAAGGAACCGCTATCCAGAGAAAATCTTTTAGCGTAACAGGATCTTTAAACAAATCCAGACCTGTTCCACCGGTTTCTATTCTGCCGTATTTTAAATATTTAAAACCAAAGAGCATACTGGCTCTGGCATATGACGGAATAATCAACAAGAGAGTGGCAACCTCAAAAGGAGCGGCAGATTTAATAAGTGCAAAAATACCGGCTGTCTTAACAGCCAGAAGGCTTACCACTGCAACCAAACCCATCATGCCGGTCCGGCTGTCTTTCATGATTTCCAAGGCCCTTTGCCTTGACCTGTGGGAAAAGATACCGTCTGCAGTATCTCCGAGGCCATCAATATGGAATGCTCCAGTGACAATTGCCAAAACCAACACATCCAAAATAGCTACAACAGGAGCGGGCCAGAACTTTGAAAACAGCCAGTTGCAAATAACCAAGAAGAGGCCGACAATCAGTCCGACCACCGGAAAAAACCTTATCATTCCCATGGGTGAATAGACTACATCCTTTCCCATCGGAAGGATGGTTAAAAATGAAAGGGATGACCTTAAATCAGACAATATATTGTTTTTATTTTCCATTTTATTGTTACCTGGCCTTTATTTTTTAATTGTCTGGTAAAAAATCCCCCGTTCCTCTTTTTTAATCTCAATTTTCCCTTCTTTTTCAAGCCCTTGAAGTATCTTTTTCAGGTCTTGTTCGTCAATACCTAATATCTCTAAAAGATCTTGGGCTGTGCAAGGTCTTCTGTGGATGGTTTCCATGATGGTTGACCTCGCATCTTTTCTTTGGCCTGACAATGGTTTATTTTTTGCCTTGGCAACAATTGAAATGTTGTGAAAATCCAGCAGCTGCTTTATTTTTTCAAGCCCTTGCCTATCAGCCGGCCGGATACCTGAAACTGTTCCGGGGCGGTCAAGGGTGTTCAGCTGAACAAGGTCCGGGTTAATATCTTTTACAGCCTGTTTCAATGCTGAAATATCTTGTTTTGAATCATTAAATCCTTGCAGAATCAAAATTTCCAGCCAGATTTCGCCATTAAATTCTTTTGAAAAGGTTACAATGCCATTCAGATAAGTTTTCAAATCGATTTTAGGGCATGGCCGGTTGATCTTAACAAAGGAATGGGCAACGGCTGCATCCAAAGAGGGAATGACGATATCTGCCAAAGAAAGATCCTTTCTTGTGTCCTTAAGGCTCAGAAGAGTACCATTGGTTAGCACAGCGACCTTTATGCCGGGTTTCTGCTGTTTAATATAGGAAATCACCTTGCCAATATGGATGTTCAAACAAGGTTCTCCCGATCCTGAAAATGTGATGTAATCCGGATCTGGATTATTTTTAAAAAAGTGTTCCAATTCCTTGACCACATCCTTAAAGTTTACATATTCTTTTCGTTCAACAGTTAAATCCGTGGTTTTACCGCACTCGCAATAGACACAATCCAATGTACAAATTTTATGGGTAACCAAGTCAACTCCAAGAGAAGAACCAAGCCTTCTTGACGGGACCGGCCCAAACAAATGTTGATACATATTCATCTCTCTTTTTGAAAATTTACGGCTTTGGCTTAATTAAAACATCAATACCGGCTACAGTCATCACCACCTTGTCTGCCCTTTTTGCCACTCTCTGGTTAACCATACCGGCCACATCGCGAAAAGACCTGGCCAATTGATTTTCAGGCACAATACCACATCCAACTTCATTTGAAACAAGGAAAACAGGGCAATTACATGATATCAGTGCAGATTCAAGGCGATCCAATGCGGTTTCCACATAGGCGAGATCCTGATTATGTTTATTTTGAAAAAGCAAGTTTGATACCCATAAGGTTAAACAGTCCACAAGGATAACATCGGCGATTGGGCTATATTGATTGATGATATCGTAAATTTTTAAGGGTTCTTCTGCCGTTGTCCAGGTGTTACCTCTCTCTTTCTGGTGTTTTACAACCCGCTGATCCATTTCCGGATCTGTTGGAACAGATGTAGCGATAAATACCTTTTTGCTTCCTTGAATCTTATTGGACTTATCCAGTGCATAGCGGCTTTTTCCGCTCCTGCAGCCGCCAATGACCAACGTTATGGTATTCGTATTTTGCATCGGTTTTCAACCATCCTTTCGTAATTCGCTTTGCCTAAAAAATTAATCATCCTTATATTATCATCTTGATTTTATGGCAACTAAAAAGATAACAAGTTGAAATCATAATAAATTGTTGTTGATTTTTTTATTTTTTGCCTTTACAATTAATCCTAATTCATATAGGCAAATTGTATAGTAGCTTTTCTTTCTTGGATTTCGTATTGCAGGAGGCAGTTATGATCAACCGTAGCACAATCAAAACGCTTCGCCTGAAACCAGTTACACGGAATATGTGTAATGATTTTTACACTGAGATCAGCAACGAGTTTGAAACACCGGAATCGATTGAAGAAAGTGTTTCCTGGTGGCGCCATGACAGCAAAAAGCTCAATGATCTGTGGTGGGTCCTTAATTACTACTCTGACAGACTTGATCCGGACAGGCATTTAAGAGCCGTTATCGAAAGAAGCCTTGATATGCTGGCTCAAAAAAGACAGGAAGAGGCAGTTTAAGACAAATTTATGCCCTCTTTCTTTTGTGTTAACGTGGCACCCAGTCCTATCTGGTATGGGCAGCCCCCTATTTGCCAACTATTTTTTATTCCGCAGATAATTCAGTCTTTTACAACATGTAATATTTAAAATATTTTCGCCCGTCTTGTACTCGTACAAAGTTTCAGGTTTTCGTTCAGGCGCAAAATATCTATTTTTTTCCAAACCTTAAAACATCTTTATTATCACTTTTTTTTGAGTATCAGGTCCCCAAAGCAAATTTGGTATATACCCCTAA
>JAAEMC010000956.1 GCA_024225895.1 Desulfobacteraceae bacterium
GCCGCCAAATTTTTCTTCCACTTCGATCCCCCAGAACCCCAACTCTTTTGTAATGGCATATAGCCTCTCAGAATCTTCTTTTGGAATAAGCGGCCCGGGCTCGGTCCATAGACTCATATCCCGTTCAAGCAACGTTTTTTCCAAAGGCAGAAGTTCGCGTTTTACAAACTCTCTCATGGCTTCTTTCAACATCATATATTCTTCAGATATACTAAAATCCATCATTACCCTCTTTTTTTAAAGTTTTGGATAAATATGCCCATATTTATGGCCTTGTCTTTTTTCTATCAGGTCAGCACATCCTGAGCCTTAAGTTCTTCTAATTCTTCATTACTATACCCCAGAAAACCGGTTAAAACCTCATCAGTGTGTTCACCCAGTAGGGGGGCGGCTTTTATCATTTGAGTCGGTGTTTCGGAAAACATGATGGGTGCTCTGTTATAAAGAGTCCGGCCGACTTCGGGATGATCCAGATAAGACCAGAACCCTCTTTCGATCAGATGCTCATCCTCTATCGCTGCCCTGGCATCATTGACAACGCCAGCTTTCACACCGTTATCCAGCAATTGCCTCATCAGCGTGGTTGCATGCCTGTCCTTTGTCCAGCCTTCAATCTTCTGGTTCAGCTCGTCCTCGTTTTCTTTTCTGCCGGCAAGTGTGGAAAATTTCTCATCTGCTGCCCATGCCGGATCTCCCATTACCTTTTGGAGGGCAAGCCATTCATCATCCGAAAACACGGCAATGGCCAGCCACTTGCGATACCCAAGTGTTTTGTAAACTCCATGGGGAGCGGCATTGGGATCAGTGCATCCCATGGGTCCCATGATTTCACCATTTGCCGCATAGACCATACTGTCAGTAGGTTTCATGGCAATGGCGGATTCGAGCTGGGAGATGGCAACGGTCTGTCCCCGGCCTGTTTTTTCACGCTGCAGCAAGGCTGCCATGATCCCAAAAAGCGTATGGGTCGGAACCATCACATGATCCGTGTAATTGGTGCCGGTTCCAAATGGGCTTTGACCCGGATTGCAGGCCTGTGCCGTTAATCCGCACAGGGCGTTCAGATTAACCCCGAATCCCATATAGGATTTATGGGGTCCGTCTATTCCCTGCAGGCTCATGGTCACATAGATGATGCGCGGATTGATCTTTTTCACATCTTCCCATCCCAGATTCCATTTTTCCATCTGTCCGACCCGAAAGTTGTTGATAATGATATCGCTTTTTTCAATCAGCCGGATAGCGACTTCACGCGCCTTGGGCTGTCTCATATTCAGCGAGATACATCTCTTATTGGGATTTCTGTTTGCAAAATAACCGCTTCTTTCAAGCCCTTTGGCAATGCCGTCTTTAAAAGGACCGCCTTTTCTTAAGATGTCCGGCCTTTTCAGGCTTTCAATCTTGATAATCTCAGCACCGCACTGACCCAAAACATTCGTTGTTATCGGCCCTGCGCCAACCCATGAAAAATCGCAAACAACAAGCCCTTCCAATGCTTTTTTAAAATTAGACCCGGAATTAGACATTGACGATTCCCTCCTCTGCAAGAACAGTGATTTCGTCTCCTGTATACTGAAGACTTTCCAATATTCTAGCGGTATGTTCACCAAACTCAGGAGCCGGAAAACCGAATCTCCAGTCCAGATCTGAGAATTCATAGGGCGCACCAGGATAGGTTACTTCCCCGCCAAGGTTCTTATGCTCGATTGTCTGCCAGAAATTTCTGTGCTTCAATTGCGGATTTTCCAGAAGGTCCTTACCATTGCTCACTGGTGAAAGGGCGATTCGATTGGCTTGTCCTTTTTCATACAAGGCCATCTTATCATGCTGCATTGTAAACCTGTGAAAAATTCTGCAGAATGTTTCATACCCCTCATCAGACCGCCTGTATGACGGTTCAATCCATCTGGGGTCTTCAAAGACTTCACATTCTTGAACATTTTCATCCTTCATCCACTTTACAAAAGGATCCCACATAATTTTATTTTTACCCATGATGGCAACAATGGCAAAATAACCGTCTTTGCATGGATGGACAGTGGCAGACCCTGCTTCTTTTCCTCTTCCCCGCCTGATGGTTCCTTCCAGATCCCAGTATTGGGCTGAATTTTCAAGGGCCATTCCCACCGATTCCATGGCAGACACATCCACAAACTGACCTTTCCCGGTTCTTTTAGCATGCAGCAGCGCGATTGAGCTGCCAACCGCCGCATAGGATTCAGCCATCCTGTATGCCTGGTTATCACAAGCTCTCACCGGTTTCTCATTATCAATACCGGCAAGGTATAAAAATCCTCCCATTGCAGAACAGGTCAAATCTGATCCCGGATAATCCTTGTATGGCCCGACACTGCCATAAGGCGTAATAGATGTCTGAACTAATTTTGGATTTATTTCTTTGAGTTTTTCATAGGAAAGACCCAGACTATTCAGAAAGCCCGGAACACAACTTTCCATAAAGATATCGGTGTTTTTGATCAGCCTTAAAAAAATCTCTTTTCCCTCTTTCCTGTGAAGATCCACTACCAGACTTTTTTTATTGCCGTTGTAGTAGAGGAATTGAAGGCTGGCTTCCATATTCTCTTTTTCATTTTTAAAAAAAGGTCCTTTTTTTCGCAAAGGATCACCCGTTATGGGTTCAAGGTGAATCACATCCGCACCCAGCCCGGCATACAACTTCGAAGCATAGGGCCCCAACTCGCCTGTGAAATCGAGTACTTTCACATCAGACAGGGATCTATCTTTCATTTCATCTTCCATTGCCTTACCTCCTAATCTTTAAAAAATTATGGTCTGTTAAAACCGAATATGGGCCATTGTTCTCGTTTTTAAATTTTAAGCCCCAACATTTCATCCGGAGAACAGACTTCTTCCACCACATACATACAAGACCTGTCCTGTCACATAACCTGTATCATCATCTGCAAGGTAGAGTACAGTATTTGCGATATCGTCTCCTTCCCCGATGCTGCCGGAGGGCTGTTTTTTCTCCAGAAAATTCCTTGTCTTTTCGGCAAGCTCATACCACAAAGGCGTAAGGATGAGTCCCGGTGCGATACAATTTGAGGTGATGCCTTTTCTGCCCAGTTCCAGGGCAAGGGTTCTTGTTAAACCAACCAGGCCCGCTTTTGCAGAAGAATAGGGTGCCTGTCCCGGACCTCCCAGCCATGCGCGGGATGCAATATTAATGATACGACCACGGTTCTGCTCAACCATATGCCCATGAACTGCCTGGCTGCAAAGAAACGGCCCCTTAAGGTTCACATTGTGTGTGATATCCCAATCTGCTTCAGAAAGTTTTCTTAAGGCACCCGCCCTTTCCATACCCGCATTATTTATGAGGATATCGATGGATCCGAATGCGTCTATGGTTTCAGCCACCATGGATTCTACAGCTGCTTTGTCAGAAATATCAGCAACAATACCAATGGCATCAAATCCTTCATCCCGAAGTTCTTTAGCTGTTTGATCCACTTTATCTTCGGCAATATCATTGATAACAACTTTGGCACCATTTTTTGCCAGCATAAATGCTGTATCCCTACCCATTCCACTTGCAGAACCTGTAATAATTGCCACTCTGTTTTTAATTCCCATATTCTTTACCTCCACTAATCATTTTTAATCATGACAGGATGCTAACCTGGATATTCAGGCTAAATCGACATGGAAAAATGCAGACTTTTCCCACCACATACAAAGAATGTCTGTCCGGTGATGAATTTTGATGTCTCCGAGGCAAAAAAGGTAACAGCGCCTGCGACGTCATCGGGTGTCCCTAATTTTTTAACCGGTATTCCGGCTGCCAGCTTTTCTTTTTTCTTTTCAGACATCGTTGACGATTCTATTTCACCTTTAACAACCCAGTTCACCGTAATGTTGTCTTTTGCCGTTTCAAGTGCAAGGGATCTTGTAAACCCCAGCATGGATGATTTTGCAGCACTATATATAGAGGTGTTGGGTAATCCTAAGTACTCAACGCTGCCGATATTGATTATCCTGCCATACCCTTGTTTTCGCATAATCGAGATCGCTTCCCTGCACAGAAAGTAAGCCGGATCAATATTATTTTTTGCGCCTTGATACCAGTTTTTGGCCTTGGTACCCACAATCTCGTGTTCAGCTTTTATATCTGAATTATTAACCAGGATATCGATTTTCCCATATTTTCCCATAATACTGGCAATGGCCTGTTTTGCCCCGGTACAGTCTGCCGAATCAGAGGTTACGCCGTACGCCTCAATACCATTCTCTTTGAGTTTTGATACCATGTGAGATGTATTTTCCCCGTTGATATCAATAACGGCAAGCTTGGCGCCCTTTGATGCCATCATCAATGCAATGGCATATCCGATTTCATCCCCCACAGATTCAATCAGCACAACCCTGTCTTTAAAGGTTCCCATTTTTAAATCTCCTTTTTTATTTAAAAAATTCATTTTAAAGATTCCAAGAGCCGTATCTTACCAATCACTTGTGAGCATATGCATTGTACATGCAGCGTGTTCAGTGCCGGACAACCCTCCACCCGTTACATGGGACATGGCAACCTTGGGAACCGGCTCAACCTGATACCCATTGCACTCCCCCCTGAGTTGTTTTACGTTTGCGGCCATTTGAGCTGCACCCGAAGCACCTATGGGATGACCATAGGACAACATTCCACCCCTGGGGCTTACCACACACTGCCCGCCATAAGTGGAAAGACCATCTCTTAAAAATTTAAGACCGTCTCCCTTTTCGCACAGCCCCATACATTCATAATAGAGCAATTCTGCAATGGTAAATGCATCATGGAGTTCCAGGATATCAACATCTTTCGGGCCGATTCCGGATTCCTCGTAGAGCATGGCTGACGTCATTTCTGTTATATCGTCCCCTGTTATATCCCTTGGCCGGTTATGATACGGACCGGATGTTACCACCGAGCCTCTCACCTTCACCGGCTTTTCAATCCCCAGTTTTTTTATCATTTCCCCTGAGCATACAACCACGGCACCCGCCCCATCGACAACGCCGCAGCATTGGTGCAGTGTCAAAGGATATGCGATCATTCTTGAATCAATAATATCTTCAATACTATAGTCTCCGCCATACGGGGCATGGGGATTATTTTTAGCATGCCGCCGGCTTTTCTGTGTGATCATTGCCAGGTCTTCAATGGTGGCCCCGGTTTCATGCATATATCTTGTGGCCCGCATGGCATATTTACCGGTCATCACCCCGCCGTGGACGGCTTCAATATCATTCATCGCCGGCATGAAAGCCGTACCGCTTTTTCTTCTCAGGGTATGATTTTCAGCTCCGACACCCATTGATAATTCCGTCAGTCCGTAGGCAACATCTTTTATAGCCAGGTGAACGGCCATGGCACCGGCTGAACATGCGCTTTCCACATTTATTATGGGGGCGGTACCGCAGATGCCGATATCTTTAAAAATCGTTTGTCCGGTTACGATACCATTATGGGCATTTCCAACGTATGCACTCCCAATCATTCCCGGGCCGTCAATATTGGAGGATTTAATCGCCTGGAAAGCTGCGATTCGACCTAGTTCATCATAATCCATTTTATGTTTGCCAAAAACAGTCTCTCCCACTCCGGCGATATATACGTCTCTTTCTAATTTCATATGCGTCTCCTAAACTTTTTGGAACATATAGCTGGTGATGGGAAGCCCATCTGCGTTCTTTCGTATCGGACCTGTTGTCAGCTCGACTTCTTCATCACATTTGAATGTGTTCACATCCCCTTTTAACATGGCAAAAATCCTGATCTCTTCAGGCAGATCAACATAACCGCAAATATAAGGCGTCTCCAAACCCGGCTGCCCGATATAGAGATCGGAAAAGCTATAGAGATTTCCCTTTCTCGACAACGGTACCACATCGAAGTCTTCTGACCAGCATGTGGGACACGGGCTTAACTTCGGGAAATCAAGTTGACCACATTTTTTGCATTTATACCCTTTAAGATAGGGCAAGCCCTCTTTTGGTATCTCGAGTAAATCCGGATGAAAGAATGTGATATCCGGTTCTTTTTCTTTTTTGATTTTCTTTTTTTCAGCCATACGGTCTCCTCAAAAATTCTTTGAACAAAAATCAATCGTCCTGTTTTGGCTATCATATTGATTTATTGTAATTTTTTAGTCATATCCTGCAACTATTCTTTTGAAAGATACTTTAATAAAAGTATTATTGAGGAGTATTCAAGCATATGAAATTTTGGCTGTCAAGGGATTATTTTAATTTTTTTTTGACCATTTAATCAATAATTCATAGAAATTAACAGCGAAGATTTTTTTAACCATCTGTTTTTTTTAGATATTTAGATATTTCTACATTTGACAATAAAAACACCGGCTTTGCCGAAGATTCGTAAATAAAACAAAAGCTCATCGAATTTGAAGACTAGAATATTCATCAAAAAATATATTTTCCGCTTGGTATTAAATGTGGAGAGAAGTTGAGGTGGATTCCAATACAGGAGGACATCTATTTTTCTATGCATGTCACCAGGAAAAAGACCTTTGCTCAAAACAAAACAGGCGCAGCCTTTTTGACTGCGCCCATTAAAAAAAGACCTGGCAACAGAACTATTAACACCGCCTGCTGTCAAGTTGTAATAATTATCTTGCTAACATTTAAATACCCTCAAAAACATTTTCAACCTTCCGGGTTACAGCGCGACACAAAAGATTAGTCACAACAGAGAGCTCGGACATCATTTCAAGCGGCGTGACCCGCTCTAAAACAAACCATCGTATGGCGAGATGCGAAAAGCTGCCCAAAAACAGATTCCTGAAGACCCTATTGTTGAGATCAGAACGAAACACACCCAACTCCTTGCCTTCATTTAAAATTTCATAAAGCATCTCATTGGTATTCAAAAACGAGATAAAGCCCTCTGTATTATAAAACTGCTTATTTAATTTTATATCACACAAGAAAATGGTCAAAAACTCGCTGTCCGATGAGAAAATCCGGAAATACTCTCCAATAAAACTTCTCAGCTTCTCTAAGGGATCTTTGGGTTCAAACACCTGTCTGAGCTTGGCCTGATAAACTTTAAATTTTCCCTTTGGAATAGAATACAACAAATCTTTTTTGTTTTTAAAATACTCGTATATCGTACCCTCTGCAACACCTGCTTTTTCGGCTATCTCTAGCATTGTTGCTTTTCTATGCCCCTTTTGGGAAAAAATCGAAACAGCTGCCTCAAGAACCCTTGCCGCCTTATCCGGCTTGGCCTCTGCTGCACTCCCCCCTGCTGCATCCGGGTTTACATTTGCCGCAGGATCATCAGAATCCACACTTATCATGGCCATCACCAAGGACATTACGGGTTCAAAATCCGGCATTGTTTCATCAACATCCCCATACGCCAGGCAGCTTATCGATTCTTCGTCTAAAAAACCGAATATCATATCCCTCACAATACCAACCTCTAAATCTTCCCTGAAATATCTCTCCTTTACGCCTTTGTTTAAAACAGAGAGCATCACCCCGGCATATTTTCGAAGCGCGTTATATCCTGAATGCTTGTAAAAGCCCTTATTCGAACGGCATTCAAACAGCAGGTTCTTCATCATCCTGGCATCCCCGGAACTAAAGTCATTCTGATAAAGATGAAACCAGACCATCTTTCCCAGGTGAGATACCGGCCCCATAATCCCTTTAAACTGGAACAATAACTCAGCATGGGACTTTTCAATCAACTCTTCAATTGAAGAAAAAAGCAGATCCTCCTTGTTTTCAAAATAATGATATATGATCGAATCCACCACCTTTGCCTGCTTTGCTATTTCAGAAACAGTTGAATTTGCAAGACCTTTTTTGGCAAACACCTTCTGGGCCGCCCTGAGTATAGCTTGCTTTTTCCCGTTGTTATTACCCATTCAGAGAGTTTCTCCTGATTTTTATATTGCGATCTTTA
>JAAEMC010000957.1 GCA_024225895.1 Desulfobacteraceae bacterium
ACCTTTTTTCTCAGGTTCTTTGGGTGTATCCACCAGCCCCAGAAGATAAGAAATCATTTCAAAAAGCTTTTTCTTTCGGACAGGTTTTGGTAAAAAGCCCTTGAATCCTATATTTTTGAGCACATCGGCAATGCCGGGTTTCGGGATGGCGCAGGCAATGCAGGGAAAAGGATAATCTTTCGGACTAATTATTTGGTTCCCTGTTTTCAGATTATCACTGAAACTGTCTGCTATTCTGCCAAAATCAATAAGAGCAATATCAAAATCTTCTGGCCGATTTTTCTTAAAAACGGTTCCCAAATCATTAAGCTCCTTATGCAGCACAGTCATTCCGGCAAGGGATAGTTCCTGGTTTAAAATCTTTTGTACTTCAAAAGAAGTAGTGGATAACAACACTTTCTTAGATTGCAACGCCACATGCCTTACCCGTTGAACACTTTTAAGAGCACTCTTTTGGACCAAAGCCGTGAAATAAAAAATGCTCCCTTCGTTTTCAACACTCTTTACCCAAATATCCCCTTTCATTTTTTTGGCGATATTCCGGCTTATGACCAAACCCAACCCAGTACCGCTATAGTGGGTGGGAATATCTTGTTCTGCCTGGGCAAAGGGTTCAAAAATGGTTTCTACTTCATCCACACTAATGCCGATCCCGGTATCTTCAATTCTGATTTCCAGCATAACCTGATCATCATCCAGATCATTGGCGTCAATGTGCAATTTTATGGATCCCTTATGAGTAAATTTTACCGCGTTGCTCAACAAGTTTAGCAGGACCTGCCTGAAGCGGTGGGGATCACCAATCACCTGCCCGGGTACTGAATCCGTAATGCTGCATATTAGTTCAACTTTTGATTCATCCACCTTAGTTCTGACCACTTCAATGGTATCAAAACAGACCACTTCAGGATCGAATTCGATTCTTTCCAAGCTCAGTTTACCTGCCTCAACCTTTGAAAAGTCAAGGATATCATTAACAACAGATAAAAGAGCATCACAGGAAATTCTGGCATTTGTCAAATAATCCTTTTGCTCATTGTCCAACACCGTGTCCAGCAGCATTTCCGTATACCCGACAATACCATTTAAAGGGGTTCTGATTTCATGGCTCATGCTGGCCAGAAAAAATGTCTTTGCCTTGGAGGCATCTTTGGCTTGTTGCGTGAGGAAGTTTGCTTTTTCAATGGCATTATTGAGTTTTTGGCAGGTTTTTTTCAGTTCAATTATATTTTTCTTTTCCCTGGCAATTCTGCTTATCCTGGCCAGGGTGGAATTAATATTGAACGGCTTGGTCATGTAGTCTGAAGCACCCGCATCCATGATATCCACATATGAATAATCAGAAGCATATCCGGTCATAATAATAAAATCCACATCCGGATACCGGGATTTTACAGTTTTCATCAGGTCGATCCCGTCCATACCGGGCATGGCTATATCTGAAATCACAAGATCGAAATCCGTTTTTTCAATCAATTCAAGTGCCTGCTCGGCATCAAGAGCGGATTCACATTCAAACCCGACTTTTTTCAGGGATTTGGCAAGTATCAAACAAAGGTTTTTTTCATCATCAACAACCAGCACCCTTTTTATGGAAGAATCTCTTCCTATTTTAAAGGAATTATGCATTGACTCTTTCGACATAAAGCCTTGTCCGGGTGTCTATTTTCACCACCTGTCCTTCCTCGATAAACGGTGGTACCTGGACTTCAAAACCAGTCTCAAGTTTTGCGGGTTTGGTGCTGCCGGTTGCAGTATCCCCTTTGGCCCAGGGTTCTGCCATGGTCACCTCAAGGTTGATGAAATTCGGCAATGTCACACCAATGGGATTTGCATTGAAAAGCAGAACAGTACAAACCGTGTTTTCCTTGAGCAGATCAACTGTATCGCCAAGGATATCTTTTGTTAAAAATACCTGATCATAGGTATTGGAGTTCATAAAACAATAACTGGTCTTATCTGCATAAAGATACTCCATATCCTGTTCTTCAAGATCTGCTTTTTCAAATTTATCACTAGACCGAAAAGTTCTCTCAAACTGAGAACCGGTAATCATATTTTTCAGTTTACACTTATATAATGACTGGCCCTTGCCTGGTTTTTTAAATTCAAAATCAACAATGATGTATGGTTCACCATTAAATTCAAGCTTCAGACCTTTTCGTAAATCACTCGCAAGATACATTAAAAACTCCTGTTATACGTTTTTATTTTATTTTTAGAACAACTCTTTAATAAATCATATTCGCACCTAATTGGCAACCATCATCCCAAATCCACCATCAAA
>JAAEMC010000958.1 GCA_024225895.1 Desulfobacteraceae bacterium
CAAAGGTCTTTTCCCTTTATAAATTTTTAAATCATTATAATATGTGTTATAATCGCAGAATCCAATCAAACTAATTGTACCCTGATCTTGCATAAAAACTGCTTTGTGGCGAACAAACATATGAAACCAAGAAAAATTGCAAAAAAAAAATGGTAATGCATCTTTCAAATCATATGGAAATCAAATCCATAATCTGGTTGATGACGGCAATAAATATTTTTATTATATGGATATCAATTCCATGTTTTGCCCAAACAACACTCACCTTTTCCACAATTCATGCCCCCCCATTATGCGCAAAAGAACTACCCGGCGGCGGTGTTTTTACTCAAATCACCCGGGAAGCGTTCATGCGTAGCGGCTATGTGTTAAAAATCAATTTTGTCAAATGGAAAAGAGGATTTAAAGATACTCAGGAAGGATTGTCTGATGGATTAATGCTGGTATCATATAAAAAGGATCGAATTGCTTTTTTTAATTACACTGAAACTGTTGTTAAAGAAAAAGGCGCCTTGTTCGCCCAAAAGACCAGTAATATTGAATATAAAAAGTTAGAAGACCTGAAGCCATATTCCATAGGGGTATTGCGCGGGGCATTGTTGTCTGACCTGCTTAAAGCCGAAAACCTTACGGTAAGAGAACTAACAAGTCACGAACAAAATATATTAATGCTTGCGAACGACAGACTTGATCTGGTCGCCTCTCAAGAACTACCGTTTTATTATTTAGTTAATACCAAGTTTCCAAAGTGGAAAGGCAAATTTAAGATGCTATTGCCGCCGCTGCATATTGGATATCTTCATAATGTCATTTCCCGCAAAAATCCAAATAGTAAAAAAATTGTGGCAGATTTTAATAAAGGATTATTGGCAATTCAACAGGACGGGACTTTTAACAAGCTGATGATGGAACACGGATTGATGGAACAAAATTAATCAGACACATATGCTGAAGATTGCCCCCTATCGTTGCAACGACAGGGGGCAGCTCGGATATTGGATTAGTAATAATTTGATATAGCTGCTACTCATTATTCTATATTGAGCATTTTTCTGGCTATCTGGATCCGTTCTTCTATCCGGTCGTCTTCAAGGTCTTTTACTGCCTCTTCCAGCATTTTTGGGATAGGGATATCCTGTGGGCATTTTTCAAGGCACTCTTCACACTGGGTGCAGTTTGAAGCATATCCAGCTTCAGTTTCGCCGGACAGCATGCTGCTGCAGCGGACGGCATACATGAGCTTGGCCTCTTCTTCATTTTTAAACAAATATAATTTATTTAAAATTTCAAAAGTTGCCGAGATGTTCACCCCTTCAGGGCAGGGCTTGCAGTATTCACATCCAGTGCAGTTGACCTTCATCAGTTCTCTATATGTATCTGCCGCCTTTTTTACCAGGTCCAGTTCCTGATCTGTAAGGGAGCCGGGACGGGCTTGTGCTGCAATTTTAATATTTTCTTTGATATGGGCTTCCTCATTCATGCCGGACAGCACCACAGTAACTTCCGGGTGGTCCCACACCCACCGCAAAGCCCATTCTACAGGCGTCCTTTTCTGCGGTGCCTGATCCCATATTTGTGCTATATCGGGCGGTGGTACTGGAATCCCCAGGTTTCCGCCTCGCAATGGTTCCATAATGATGATGCCAAGATCTTTTTGGGCAGCATATTGAAGTCCTTCTGTCCCGGCCTGGTGATCTTCATCCAGAAAATTATACTGGATCTGACAGAATTCCCACGGGTAATCATCAACAATTGTTTTAAAATCCTCCACCTTACCATGGAAAGAAAAACCCGCATGCCGGATACGGCCGCTTTGTTTTGCCTTATCAATAAAATCCAGGACTCCCATTTCTTTTAAAATTTCCCAAATGGGTCCGGCCAGGTTATGAATCAAATAAAAATCAATCTGATCGGTTTGTAGCAGCTTTAATTGTTCATCCAGAAAAAAATCCATATGCTCCCGGTCCTTCACCATCCAGGGGGGAAGTTTAGTGGCAATATTCACCTTGTCACGGTAGCCGTTTTGCAAAGCTTCCCCCAAAAGGGGTTCACTCTCTCCGGCATGGTAAGGCCAGGCTGTATCCAGGTAGTTGACGCCCTTGTCAATGGCATAACGGATCTGATCGATCGACCGTTTTTTATCGATAATATAATTTTCATCAACAGGAAGGCGCATGCAGCCAAATCCCAGAACAGACAACTCTTCTTTTATTTTGGGCATTGTTCTGTAGAGCATTGTTTCTCCTTAGAATAAGAATAGACTTGTTTTCAATGAAAACGAACATGATTAAGGTAAGTAAGAACCACAGGCAAGTCAAGGAAGGGTAATTATAAAATTTTTAACAATATGAAACCATTCGAACACATGCAAACCTGATGCTTCACAAAAGATGTATCATTACAATTGCCAGCATGACGGTTTCTTTCTCCTGCTATGGACTAAGGCAATAAACGCCGTTATTTAAACGCCTTTCAATCATTTTTCTGATTGACATTCTTTTCAAACATCGCTATCCCAGGCTTATATTGCTAAACTATAATGTGTTTTATCCGATTATTCTTTTTGCAGAATTTGTTTTTGATAATGAGGAGCTGGTAATGGGTATCTTTGATGTTCGCGAAAAAATAGATGAAGCACTCCGAACCAGGGATAAAGTTGGTCCCCTAGTTGGGATAGCAGACAGCATTCAGCCCAAATGGAAAAATTCTTTACCACAGACAAGGCTGGATGTCATCAAAAAGATCAACAGCAAATCCATATTAAAAAAAATCCATACCCAGGACAGTTGCCGTTATG
>JAAEMC010000959.1 GCA_024225895.1 Desulfobacteraceae bacterium
GAGGCCATAAATGCCAGCCCCCTTGGTTTGCCTCCAAGTGAGCCTGTTCCGATTTTCATAAAATCCATATCTGAGTCAAATTTTTCCGCATCAAAATCTATGACATAGCCTTCGGTGGATCCTTTTCTCCTGCTGCGTATACACTCGATGAGAAACTTTTTCATTTCTTGGGGGTCAGGGAAATCATCCACTTTATATGGTTTTAATTTCAAGGCGAAATCAATTTCGCTTCTGGCCATCAACCACCGCGAAAAATCATTATTCCGGGCATGAAAAAGTATCGACTCATCCGGAATTTCAGACAACAGCTTTTCTATGGTCCTTAAATCGGATGCTCTGGCGATCTCCTCTCCATTAGGCAGCCTGAAAATAAAACTGCCGAACCCGAGATAGGATACAAAAAAAGATTTGATTTGGTCGTTGAGATCTGGTGATGTCTTATTAATAAAAACTGCCGGTATCTTCTTTACCTTTTGCCTGTTCCGCTCTTCCGTACTCAGAATCAGCACCGGCAGGTCAGGGACCTCATTCTTTATCTTTTTTAGCAGTTTGTGGCCGGCAAACTCATCCTCACTACCGTTTTTTGGATACCGCATATCGGAAAATACAGACAAGAGATAAGGTTTGTACTGCTCATACAATTCAATTGCCTGTTCATAATTATGGGCAACCAGCACCTTAGGCCGGCCGCGCATTTTCAAAAGACGGTGCTCTTCGTTAAAGGATTCATCAATCACTGACTGGGTCTGCATGACAATTTCCTTGTACAGAACAGGCAGAAATAGAGAAAAATGATAGGGAGAATCTTCCACAAGAATGATAACCCGGACATTGGCATTCTTTGTATCAAAGCCCACATTCATTTCATCTTCAAGATTTTTAATAATGGCAAGGAGAAGGTCGGCATTTCCTCCCCATATATAGCTTCTATCAATGGCTTTACCATCCTGGCTATCCAGGTACTTTTGCACATCGCATGTATTGTGGATCAGCATAAAAACCGGCAGATCCCTGTAACGTTTTTTTACCTCTTCGCCAAATGTATAGACATCCATTTCATCCAAGCTCGGCATGGCTAAAACCAGATTGAATTTCTTTTTTTCAAGCTTTTTAAAGGCATCTGTCGCAGATGACACCCAGGTAAGCCTGGGTGGTTTTGAAAGATTCAAGCCTCTATATTCATTTATAATTCTATTTGAAAGCCGCCCTTCTTCTTCCATAATGAATGCGTCATAGGGGCAGGCAACCAAAAGGATATCATTCACTTTACTGGCCATGAGTTCATGGTAAATTTTTAAGGACGGGTCATGGGTTTTGCTTATGGGGTTCTGGGGGTCGGCATCCATTTCACATATACCTTTTCACTATTTCTTTTTTCAAACTTAAAAAGCTGCTTAAACCAATAAAAGTATATTCGAAATAGCGCCTGAATGCAATAAAAGAGGGACGGCTCTTGAAAGACAATACTTTCAGGATAAAATGTTCTCATCTGCCCGATCGATCACGACCGATATTTTTTTGTACAGCATTATTTTAATTTGAAGATTTCAAGCACCTCATACATATGATGAGACAATTCACTCATCTTGTCGTAGGCTTTTGCAGTTTCTTTGGCAATGCTAGCATTATTCAGCATTGTCCTGTTCATATGGGACAATCCAAGATTAACCCCTTCAATACTCCCGGTTTGTTCATTGGAATATACGGATATTTCCTCTACCAGTGTATTTACTTCCTTGACAATGGAGTCAATGTTGATCAGAACTGCCGCTGTCTGATCTGCGTTGGTTACACCTTTATCCACCTCACTCATTGATTCACTGATGAGTGCTCCTGTATCTTGGGCAGCTTTGGAGCTCCTGTCGGCAAGAGCCTTGACCTCTTCTGCGACAACCGCAAACCCTTTTCCGGCAGCCCCTGCACGGACAGCTTCTATGGAGGCATTTAAAGAAAGCAGCTTGGTCTTGGAGGCGATATCATTAATTACGTTAAGCACTTCTGCCACATTGGAACTGGTTTCTTTAATCTTCTCCATGGTAGAAAGCATGTACGCCATCTGATCATTACCTTTGTTGATCTCCTCCATCGCTTTGCTGGAAATATTCTGAACCTCTGCTGCCTTTTCTTCATTATATTTGGCACGGGTTCCGATCGTCTCCATTGAGGTTGAAATCTCTTCGATGGCTGCAGATTGTTCGTCTGTATTATCAGATAAAACCTGTGCAGAGCCTGACAACTCTACAGACTTAGCTTTCACACCCTCACTGATTTCAATAATTTGGAAGACAGTTTGTCCCAACAGGTCAATGGATTCATTTATACTCTCTTTTAATTCCTTTAAATCACCGGTTTGTTCACTTTCCAGACCTTTGGAAAAATCACCTTGGGAAACAGCCCTCATAACTGCATTAACATCGCTGATGGCAGACTGAAGGACGGCCATAAAATGATCAAAGGCAATGGCTGTCTTGCCGACTTCATCATTGTTAATCGCATTTACGCGTATGGAGAAATCAGCATGTTCTTCCACATCCAATACTATTCTTTGCAGCTTGATCAATGGCCTGGTAATGTCTTGGGTAAGAAGAAATGCCGCCACAAAGGAGATAACAATGCCGACAGCGACAATAATTCCGATATAAAAAAGCGCAATTCCCACACTCTTTTTTGTAGTATTTTGAACATCCAGGTTCATTTGCTCAGCCAGAGTCAAGACCTTATTCAATTCCTTGCTCATGGCGTCTGTGGTATCAAAAAGCAGAGATTTGATATTCTGGATATTATCATCAGCCGTCAGGTATTCCTTGTGCATCGTAAAAAGTCCGTCCTTGGACAGGGTGCTTTTCTGTAATGTTTCAAAGCCTTTCTGTAATTTCGCAAGGGATGCTTTGTCTTCGTCAGTGGCCAGTTTCCTTTTTAATCGTTTCAGCCTTCCGGCTATTTTTTTGGATAATTTTTCAAATTTTTTTCTCAAATTTTCCACTGCTTTTACATTGTTTTCGGTCACCAGGGTTTTGGTCATATCCTGAAGTTCAGTAAGCAGTGCTCTTATTTCCTGGCCGCGGTATAATACTGGCAGTTCTTTTGAAAACATACCCAAAAGCAGGTCTGCCATCTCTTGAACCGTTGTTTCCGAGGACATGGACAATTTCATGCCTATATCCTCCCTTTCACCAATAGTGGTCTGGGCTGCCACAACAAAAGTTGCCAATTCCCGGTCAAGTTTTTTGCGCTGTTTGTTAAAATCTACAATCTTATGATTTTCCTCTTTCTCTTTTTCGATCATGACCTGGTGGGCTTTAATAGCTTCCGGTCCCTGCTCGGAAAAAACTTTTCGAAACTCGCTCACTTTTTTAACGTCAAGAGCAACATTGCCGCTTTCAATTATGGAAGACAATTGGGTTAGGTTATTTGTAAATTCCTGCTCAATAGTTTCCAGATCTTTTTTGGCTTTTTTAATCGTCTCAGGGTCTTTTTGCGACAGCATATTGAGCAAAATGAGATTGGACCTTTGCATGTCAGTGACAAGGGAGTTGGAAACTCGATTTAAGGGAGATGCAACATCTGAAATGGTTTCCACCTTATTTTTAATCGAACTTATAAAAAACAGGCCTGATCCGCCGGCACATGCCATTATCAGTACCATAAGAATAAAAGTCAAAATCAGTTTATTTCGAATATCCATGTTACCGGATATTTTTTTAATGAAGGCAGGTACCAATTTTTCCAGAAATGTCGCCATAGAAATCCCTCTTTAAATGTAAGAATTTGTTTCAAAAATAACTGATGGATCGCAAGTTTATTACTTTAGTTGATTCCTTAGTTATAAACAGAGCATAAAATTTTGTCAAACCATTGACCCACCATCAAATTCCATAACATGCCATAATAACGGAAAAAAGACACACCCCTTGACATTCTTATCATCTTTCTTTATCAAAAATTGGTTTTTATCATGCGAGAATCATTTAATTTTGATAAAGATGTAAAGCAGGGTACGCCTTAAAAGCAATTTGATATAATTAAAGAGGCAGATTATGAAAATTGAATTCACAAGAACCGCTGATACTGTCCTGATGGTGCGGCCCATGGATTTTGGCTACAATGACGAAACCGGGCTCGATAATGAATTTCAAAACAAACCTGCAGAAAATCAAAAAATGATTAATGATCAGGCCAACATCGAATTCCAGAATATGGTTAAGGGCCTTCGGAAAAAGGGTGTCATTGTTTTGATTCTTGAACCTCCTGCGAATGCTGATATCAGCACCCCGGATGCTATCTTTCCAAACAACTGGTTTTCCACCGAGCATGACGGCACAATCTTAACATATCCCATGATGGCCAGGAATCGAATGGCGGAACGGCGTCTTCAGGAAGTGGAGCGGCTTTTAAATGAAAACGGGTATACCATACGCAATTGTATAAATGTGGGCAGGCTGGATGAGCGTGAAAAATTTTTAGAAGGTACAGGAGTTTTAATTATTGA
>JAAEMC010000960.1 GCA_024225895.1 Desulfobacteraceae bacterium
AGCAACGATTTTTTCAATATCTTTGGGATGAATTCTTTTTCGGTTTGAAGATCCTTTGAGCCTTAAATATGCACCGGTTTCGTCAATAACATCAATGGCTTTATCCGGCAGATAGCGGTCGTTGATATACTTGTCTGATAGACGGGCGGATGCTTCAATGGTTTCGTCTGTATATTCAAAACCATGGTGTTTTTCATAATAGGGTTTTAACCCCTTTAGAATTGCAATGGTCTCTTCCACACTGGGCTCTGGTACCTCAACCTTTTCAAATCTTCTGGAAAATGCCCGGTCCTTTTCAAAATGATTCTTATACTCTTCATAGGTCGTGGTACCCACACATTTTATATCGCCTGAAGAAAGGGCAGGTTTTAAAATATTTGATGCATCCATGGATCCGCTTGTTGTGGCGCCGGCACCGACAACTGTGTGGATTTCGTCAATGATTAACAAGGCATTTTCTTTGGTTTCAAGCGCCTTGATGACATCTTTGAGGCGTTGTTCAAAATCACCTCTGTATTTTGTCCCGGCCAGAAGCGCTCCCATATCCAAAGAGAAAAGCTCGCAAGATGATAAAAGATCCGGCACCTCATCTTTATGGATTTTTAATGCCAGTCCTTCTGCAATTGCGGTTTTCCCAACGCCTGGATCACCTACGAGAATAGGGTTGTTTTTTCTTCTGCGGCAAAGAACCTGCATGACCCGGTCAGTCTCATTTTCTCTTCCGATCAATGGGTCGATTTTGTCCTCATTTGCTTTATTTAAGAGATTGGACGTGTACATATCCAGCGGGTCTTTCTTTTTTTTAGGTGCCTCTCGCTTTTCAGATGGTTTTAACCCTTTTTGCGGCAGGCCGGCCGATGATTTTGCCTTGGTGCCGGACTCAGAATGTGAAATGTATTTTAAAACATCCAGCCGCGTAATGCCCTCTGCTTCTAAATAAAAGGCTGCATGTGAATCTTTTTCCTGGAAAATGGAAGCAATGATATCTCCAAGATTCACTTCATTTTTTTCAGCAGACCGAGCATGATTGATGGCCCGTTGGATCATTCTCTGGAATCCAATGGTCTGTTGCAGAACATATTCTTCTTTCTTGTCTATTTTGGTTAATTTCTCTTCGAAAAATTTTTCAAGTTCATCTTTGATCTGTTCCGGGTTTCCACCGCACTTTTCAATGGTTTCCGCACCGGTTTCATGGTTAAGGATTGCATAAAGAACGTGTTCCACGCAAACGTATTCATGCCTTCTTCTTTTTGCTTCCCTCACTGCAAAGCCAAGGGCTGTGCTTAGTTCTTTGCTAATCATAACTACTCCTTTTCCATAGTACTTCTTAAAGGGAATCCTTTAGTTCCTGCAAGATTATGAACGATTTCAATTTTGGTTTCTGCGATTTGTCTTGGATAGATACCACAAACTTCTTTACCCCTATTATGTATATTAAGCATTATTTGCGTCGCTTTTTCAAGAGATTTTCCAAAAACATTTATTAGAATTTCCACTACAAACTCCATGGTAGTATAATCGTCATTGTGAAGGATTACCTTATACATGTCGGGATCATCATATTGGGTTTTAGTTGTGGTTTTCCCTTTTGTTTTTGGGTCTGCTGATGTCATTTGCTCTCCCCTACACCATGCAGCATTTTTTAAATTTTTTTCCGCTCCCGCATGGGCAAGGATCGTTTCTGCCCACTTTTTTTTGAGTTCTTTTCAACGGCTGTTTACCTAAAGATGAACCGTCTGAATGGGAAAAAGTCAGGTTGTCCTGTTCCTTTTGGGACATATCATCCACTTGGTAAGCTGTTGAAATTTTAATTTTAAATAAAATATCAACAATTTCTTCTTTAATGCGCTCAATAAGGCCTTGAAACATATCAAAACCTTCTTGCTTGTAAACCCTCAACGGATCTTGTTGCGCATACCCCCGAAGCCCAATACCTTCTTTAAGATGATCCATGGATAAAAGATGCTCTTTCCACCGTGTATCAACCGTTTGGAGTACGAGGAATCGTTCAAGCTGGCTGATCTCTTCCTCACCAATCAGGGCCTTTTTTTCAGAATACACATCACGTACCAATTTTGCAATATGTTCAGTCAATTGCTGGGCGTTAGAGGCCTGGTCTTGAATAATGGAATCAAGGCTCGGGTCAAAGTCAAACTGATTTTTGACTGCGGTCTTAAGCCCTTTAATATCCCATTGCTTTACAGGGATTTTGTCCATTTTAAAGCTATCAATAAGGTTATATGCCTTTTCCTCAATCATATCCATGATAATGGCACTGATATCATTTTCTAAAAGCGCCATTCTCCTTTGCTTGTATATGACTTCCCTTTGCTGATTCATAACATCATCATATTCAAGCAATTGTTTCCGGATTTCAAAGTTGTGGCCTTCCACTTTGGATTGCGCATTCTCAATGGCCTTGCTGATAAAGGAATGCTCGATATGCTCCCCTTCTTCTATCCCCAGTTTGTCCATGACCGCATGGATTCTGTCGCCACCAAAAATTCTCAACAGATCGTCTTCCAAAGAAAGATAGAAGCGTGAGGAACCTGGGTCTCCTTGTCTGCCCGAGCGTCCCCGCAGCTGATTGTCAATACGGCGGGATTCATGCCTTGAGGTCCCCAAAATATGCAGTCCGCCCAGCTCTGTTACACCTTCACCCAGAACAATGTCAGTTCCGCGGCCCGCCATGTTTGTGGAGATGGTGACAGCCCCTTTTTGACCGGCATTGGCCACAATTTCAGCCTCAGCTTTATGGTGTTTGGCATTGAGTACGTTGTGCCTGATCTTTTTTTTCTTAAGCTTTTTGCTTAAGTCTTCAGAGACATCAATGGAGATGGTTCCTACCAGTACTGGTTGACCCTTTTTGTGTAAAGCAATAACTTCTTTTATGGCAGCATCGTATTTTTCTTTCTGTGTTTTATAAATAAGGTCGGGAGCATCATCCCTGATCATGGTTTGGTGTGTGGGAATCACCAGGACATCAAGGTCATAGATTTTTTTAAACTCTGGTGCTTCAGTCTCTGCTGTACCGGTCATTCCTGACAATTTATTATACATCCTGAAATAATTCTGGAATGTGATGGATGCAAGGGTCTGATTTTCGTTTTCGATCTTGACATTTTCCTTTGCCTCCAGAGCCTGGTGCAGGCCTTCACTGTAGCGCCGGCCTGTCATTAGTCGGCCCGTAAATTCATCAACAATGATCACCTGGTTGTCTTTAACAATATAATCCGTATCCCTTTTAAAAAGGGTGTGAGCTTTTAGGGCTTGGTTAAGATGGTGAAGAATTTCAATATTGGCAGGATCGTAAAGATTGTCTACTTTTAGAATCTTTTCGCCTTTTGCTATGCCGTCTTCGGTTAAGGTGACTGTTTTGGATTCTTCATCAATGACATAATCGGTTTCATTTTTAAAGGTCGGGATGATGGTATTGACCTGGATATAAAAATGAGTGGATTTTTCAGTAGGCCCGGAGATGATCAAAGGGGTCCTGGCTTCGTCAATGAGAATACTGTCCACTTCATCGACAATGGCAAAATTGAGTTCTCCCTGGGCCAGGGTTTCCCGCTCAAATTTCATGTTGTCCCTTAGATAGTCAAATCCGAACTCATTGTTTGTGCCGTAGGTGATATCGGAACTATAGGCATCTTTCCTTTCCTGGTCAGTGATATCATGCACGATAGCGCCCACACTCAGCCCCAGGAACTTATATATTTTACTCATCCAATCAGCATCACGTTTGGCAAGATAGTCGTTGACCGTTACAATGTGGACCCCTTTTTGTTCAAGAGCATTGAGATAGGCGGGAAGAGTGGACATTAAAGTCTTACCTTCGCCTGTTTTCATTTCAGAGATGGTCCCTTTGTGCAGGGCGATGCCACCGACGAGCTGCACGTCAAAGTGTCTCATTCCCAGAACCCTGACCGATGTCTCCCTTACCAGTGCGAATGCTTCAGGTAAAATATCATCCATGGTTTCGCCGTTTTGGAGCCGTTCTCTAAATTCACCGGTTTTTTGGGCCATCTCTTGATCCGACAATTTTTGAATTTCAGATTCAAGATTATTGATTTTATCGACCAGGGGCTGGAGTTGTTTTAGTACCCTGTCATTGTTTGAACCAAAAATTTTCGTAATAAAATTGAGCACCATTTA
>JAAEMC010000961.1 GCA_024225895.1 Desulfobacteraceae bacterium
AGTGGAGCAAAGAATCATATTCATTGCAGATCCATCCGGGTCATCCCCAAGAAGTTCAGTATCAGCTAAAACATTTTTCCAGGACATACCTTTCAATTCTTCCATGCTGTATCCCAACAGGTTACATGATGCACGGTTTACCATTACAATGCTCCCGACTTTTGACAAGACAATCAAGCTGTCGGTCATGGAATGGATAACACTGTTTAAAAAATCCCGGGAATCTGTTAACTTCTGTTGCGTTTTCCTGATTTCCAATACCATTTTATCAAAACGCTGGCTTAAAACACCCACTTCATCCTGGGAGTTGATTTGGGCTTTCTGGGTGAGATCACCCTTTGCAATGCCATCTGTAATCTTTACCAGCCTCATTAAAGGAGACGTAATACTCCTGGACAAAGAAAGTGATATCAAAACACTTATTAAAACGACAATAAATGTAACCCAAATAATGATATTTCTCATCACCCGGGGTGTTTCCATAAAATCGGTTTCCGGCACAAAAAGGAGTATCTGGAACTCACCAAATTCCAGTAATGCCTTTCCCCAATATCCGACATTATCATTAACTCTCATTTTCCCAGACCCCAATTCCCCGGGATCAAGTTTCAAACCACTCGGAATATTACTGATTCCTTTTCCAACTTGATTGACAGGTTTTTCATAGTAATCCTTTACTACAAAATTATTATCCACCAGCAAATTGATCCCATTCCTGAAAAAATCCGGCCGTTTGGCAATGGTGCCATAAGGAAATGGTAAATATCCTATTACGGTTCCAGAGAATTCGTCAAAATAACTTTGCCCTGTTATGGCAAATATAAAACCAGATCCTTTTAACTCTTTAATGAACGGTTCATACTGTAAAGCCACATGATTTTTTCGGGTTAGTGCGGCCTGATAAACAGCAGATTCCTTTACAAATCTTGTTTCAAGTGAAAGCTGCCCCTTATCCACTTTCAAATCTTCAAATCCTTTTTCATCAACATAGGATAGAACCGGG
>JAAEMC010000962.1 GCA_024225895.1 Desulfobacteraceae bacterium
ATAACAGGTTCGGAGCTGATTTCAGTATAGGCCCTTCTTTCCGGGGTGGGCACAGTTACAAAGGCATCTGCCTTGCCTGTCCTGACCATTGATTGCGCCCTTGCCCAGGGGTATCCTTCATGCAGAAGCCCGATTTTTATCCGCTCCTGGATCGCTTCGGTCAGGACATCTATTAAAATGCCGTGCATCTGATTGTTTTCTTTCCATGAAAATGGGGCGAAATTTTCAAAATACACAATTTTTATCGGCTTTTGAGCAAAAGCCGGAGTACAGAATAATACAATGGCAATCAAAATAACTATTTTTCGCATGTTGGCAACCTGTTTTTGAAGGATTAAATGTTAATAGTATACTTCAAAAAGTTTTTTTTGCACATGATTTTGATATTTACCACCCAAAGCCACCATCAAATTCCATAGCATGCCACAACAACTACAAAAAAGGCACATCCCCGGCAATCATCAAAGTGGTCAGATGCAAGGCGCCAAAAAGTGAGGGCTAAGACGCATAAGTCATACTCCGCTGGGAGGAACGAACGCAGGCAACACGGCAGGTGGCGCCTTGATGGTGGATCAGGGTTCACTTCTTGTTTTTTATCTTGTTCATAATGTTTTTAAATCTTCCATTGCTTATGGGATGCCAC
>JAAEMC010000963.1 GCA_024225895.1 Desulfobacteraceae bacterium
AAACGCAGCTGAGATAGCCGTTGAGAGGAGACGGTATGTATATAAAAAAATTATTGATTATTCTTGTGATTATCGGTTTGTGTTGCCATTATATGCCGGGGCAAGATAAAACCAAAAAGACCGAAACGATTAATGAAGACATAGAGCGACTTTTAAGGGAACTCCAAAAGGCCGAGGGTACCAAACGGGTAGATATAATCGTAACGCTTTCCCGCACCTATTTGGCCGCCGAGCCCGCCAAAGGTCTGGAATATGCCAAACAGGGGCTTGAACTCAGTAAGAGCATCGATTACCCAAAAGGCACGGCCAATTGCCTAATTGTAATCGGTATATTTCATATCAACAGGGGGGAATTTAAGCAGGCCCTGGAATACAATTTTAAAAGCTTGAAGATCAGGGAAGAGATGGGAGATAAAAAAGGGATTGCTGCTTCTTACAATAATATCGGTATTATTCATGGCCATCAAGGCAATTTCAGTCAGGCCCTGGAATACTATTCCAAAAGTTTGAAGCGAAGGGAAGAGATGGGGGATAAAAAAGGG
>JAAEMC010000964.1 GCA_024225895.1 Desulfobacteraceae bacterium
ACAAAAATTAAAAGAACATAAAGCCACATTATTTGATATCCCGGAAGTCATCGAAGCTGCCCAAAAGATTTATCCGGAAAAGAGTGACTGGAAAGATATCACACCGATTCCTGGTGATTTCAGGACTCACGAATTCAAAGAAAAGTATGGCCTGATCTGTTTGAGCAATTTCCTCCATGCATATGGAGAAGAAGATGCAAAACAATTATTTTTTAAATCCATCTCTCTTATGGACAACAATGGAATGGTTTTAATCCATGACTATTTTCCTGATCGAAAAGGAGTTGCGCCTCAAAAGGGTGCACTTTACGATCTCAGCATGATGCTGAACACCTATAATGGTGAGTGCCATGACTCAAAGACAATCATGGGCTGGTGCAAAGAGGCTGATTTTAAAACAATTGTTGTCACCGATCTTTCAACTGACAGCGCAGTGATCCTGGCACGGCAGGATGGTACCATTGCCTTGAACCAAAATCCATTGGAAGCGTTTGCACTTGAGTTGAATATTGATGACATGGTGCCGATTTTGCCGGAAAAGATTGTAACTGTCCCCTGGGCAAGACAGAAATGCAAGTTTGGATGTGAGCGGTTCGGACAAGGGTTGCAATGTCCGCCCAATGGCATGGATCATGAAAAAACCCGTCAATTATTGGATTCATATTCAAAAGCCTATTTAGTTCGAGGAACACCACCCGGGAAAGAGTTCCACAAAACCCTGCTCTCCCTTGAAAAAAAGGCGTTTCTTAATGGATATCACAAGGCATTTGTATTTGGAGCAGGTCCCTGTCTTGTCTGTCCGCAATGCCCTGAAGATGGTGAATGTAAATTTCCCCACCTTGCCCGGCCCTCCATGGAAGGGTCCGGCATTGACGTCTATACGACCTCATCCAATGCCGGTATCCCCCTTGTGCCTGTAAAAAAGAAAGGACTGTATGTAACCTATATCGGGTTGCTTCTTGTTGAGTGATACCTATGAAACTGTTAATGGTACAGGTTCCGACTTCCCATCTGGGATCCGGAGAAAAAGTATACCCGCTGGGATTATCAAGACTTTCATCCCTGGTTCCGGATAATGTAGAAAAACATGCTCTGGATATGAACATCTGTATTGATCCATGGGCTCAATTAAAAGAGAGTCTTGAAAACCAGGCGCCGGATATAGTTACTTTATCCTTTAGAAACCTTGACCCTCTTGCAGGTCATCAGGCCTCCTATCTTTCTTCACTTAAAACTGCTGCACAACTTGTAAGAAACATTGTCCCTAAAACAAGAATAATGGCGGGTGGACCTGCATTTTCTCTTTTTGCCAAACGTCTGATGATTGAAATCCCGCAAATTGATATCGGCCTCGTGGGTGAAGGTGAGCTTTTTTTTAACCAACTTTTGTCTTCTATCCTTCATTTGGAGCCTCTCTCGGTGGAGCCTATTTCGGTGGAGCACATTCCGGGAATTATCCGGCGGGATAACGACAGATTAATTACCAATTCCATGGGGCCCAAAATCTCCATGGATGATATTCCGAAAATGGATGTAAAAACCTTTTGCCCGAATGATTATTCCAAAGCCAACACCTATGTGGCTGCCATGGGAATTGAAGGTAAAAGGGGGTGTGATCTGTGGTGTGGGTATTGTCTCTACCCGTTTCTGGGTGGAACTTGCATGCGCCTCAGGAGTCCCAAAAAAATAGTTGATGAAATCCAGATGCTTAAAAATGAGTATGGTATTCAGTTGTTCCATTTTACAGATTCCGTTGTAAACAGGCCCAGTGATCATTTTGAAGACCTGTGCAGGGAGCTTATTCATCGAAAACTTGATATTGCATGGACCGGGTTTTTCCGAGAGGACAGTCTGACCCGGCAAAACCTGTCCATGGCCATGAATGCCGGGTTGACTGCCATATATTTTTCCGGTGATGCATTAACAGACCAGGGGCTAAAATTATTAAACAAACAACTCTGCTGCGAAGATATCCTTAATGCATCCACGTTGACTGCTGAAATGGGCATCCTGACCATGTGTCATTTCCTGGTTAATCTTCCCTATGAAACAAAACAAACAATTGACGAATCCAGTAAAATGCTGGACCGGATTCTTGATATTCATGGTCCTGTGGGTAATCTTGGTGCCATCATTTTCAATAACATCAGGCTTTATCCCGACACACCGCTAACCCGGAAACTTACTCGTTCAGGTATTCTTGAACCCAGGACTGATTTTTTGTATCCGGTTTATCATAACCCTGAAAAATTCAGGCATATCCTCCATGAATTTGAAGCCCGGTGCCACAGTGCAGGTGTTTTTTCAAGGCTTAATATCTCCAATGGAATAAATAATCCTTACAAAGAAGGCATATAATGAAAACTTTCATTCTGGAACATCCGAGAATTGCATCTGAGAAACGATTTAACGATATTGCCAACACACCTCTTTGGTCCTGTCTTATGGGAGGATATGCTGCAGCCGCACTGGAAAAAGAAGGATTGGATACAACTTTTTTTGACCATGCCGTACCCGGGGCGAAATTTGCCCGGTCAAGGGACAGTATCCTGGATACTAACCCGGATCTATTGTGCATTAATACAGTCTACTTCTGGGAGCATACGCCTGTATTTTTCAAATTCTTATCTGATTTAAAAAAGCTTGGATTCACAGGACATATTAATCTGTTTGGTTTTTTCCCCTCTCTTGTTTACCGGGAAATTCTAAAAACATGCGAACAGGTTGATTCCATTGCTGTTGGAGAATTTGAACACACCTTGCCGGAACTTGCAAACGCCTTGAAAGATGAAGCCCCATTGAAAACCATCCAGGGTCTGGCCTTACGTTCCTGTCTTGAAAATGACAGAAGCCGCATGCGAATACCTGAAAAAAATCCTGATATTTTTGCGTTTCCAAAAAGAAGCAGCCTTGAAGGTGTAGTCACCATTCTTGGAAGCCGGGGATGCTACAATCATTGCAGTTTCTGCCCTGTGCCTTCATTCTATAACCAGGGCAGCCTCTGGCGGGGCAGGTCACCTCACAATATTGCCGAGGAAATGCAAACGCTTGTAAATAAAGGGGTGTGCAAATTCTACTTTTGTGATCCCAACTTTATCGGTCCCGGAGCCAGGGGTAAAAGACGAATCATTGAGTTAATGGAACTTATAAAACCCATGAATATTAAATTCGGAATGGAAACAAGGCCCCAGGACCTGGATGATGATATCCTTGAAAGTTTAGTGGAAGCCGGGTTTGAAAGCCTGCTCATGGGAATTGAAAGCGGCTCTTCCAACGTATTGGAACGAATAGATAAAGGTTCGGGGCCCGTTCAATCATCCAAAGCTATAGAATTATGCAGGCGGCATGGCATCGAACCGGAGATCGGATTTCTCATGTTTGTGCCGGACAGCGGTTTAAATGACCTGAAAGAAAACATGAAGTTCCTGATGGATAATAAGCTTCTGGACCATGTCGCCCGTACTGCAAACCTGTTGAGTCATACCCAGATCGTACTTTCCGGCACTTCGGGGTATCGCCGTTTCGAAGAAGGAAAACGGCTGAATAAATCAGGCATGTTCGGATTCGAAGCAGATGTTATTTTTTTGGATCCTGCAGTTGAATGGATTGCCAAACTGCTGACCTTTGCCTGCCACACTGTTTTAAAAGCCATGTCCCACAGTCGTTCTCCCATTTACTGGAAAAATGAAGACAATGAATTTAGTAAAGAGATTAATGATTATCTGATAAACCTGAGCTATGATCTCATTGATCTGGCGGATAAGGGCTTGGAAAAATTACCTCCAAAAAGTTTGGAACATTGGGAAAAAAGAATTTTAACCCACATCAACACCACCCTTGAACAAGAGGCGTTGATCCTCCCCAGGGATTGTTCATCTGTGGTTAAGCCGCAATAATGCAAAATTTTGGAGATACCCTTTAAAATACCATGCGTCGGATTATTGAAAATTATTTCAAAATACTCAGTAAAGGCGTGGGGGTCAAACCCTGATTTTTGCAAGCGGTTAGAAGCGCTTGTATGGCTTCATCTGGCTTGCCTTGATAAATTTTACCATCAGTTTTCCGTTTTCTCTTACCAGTGCACCGTGATGTCAAGAACCCTTTCACAATATCATGCAACTCATCTAATTCGAGAGCAGGCTTTATAATATCTCCTTTTATTTTGACCTCTTCCTTGTATTTGCCAAGCCAGGAATCTTCATTATCAGGCATTTGGTCCTTCCTTATTTTTGTTCTATCCAATTCTCTAATCGTAAGCCTTCAACTCTTTCAAACTCACGTAGATTGTTAGAAACTAAGATTAATGATTCACTTCTTGCATGACCGGCAATGTGCAAATCATTAACGCCTATGGGAGTGCCTTTTTTTTCTAAATCCCAACTTCTTTTTAAGCTGTTCCAGCAGCTGCACAGCTTCAGAATTATGGTTGGGGTTGATTTTTTTAGACATGCGATTCCTTATTCTGTTGGAATGTTTTCATACAAATTTTCTTATGTCAATTTCTACAGTGGTGCGTCTTTCTCCTGTGCGGGGGGCTTTGTATCGACGTAGCCGCACAAAAGCATTCCCATATATCAGGCGATATTTAGCGCACCCAGGGTCATACCGCCGTAATGTATTGGTGCATTTGACATTTGACCAGAAATGAGATTTTTCCATAATCAAATATTTTTGGCTATATATAGCTAAAAGCTTTCCCTATTCTGTATTAAAATTATTCAGTTTACATACTGGGTCCACTCATCTTTCTTCCTTGTGATGGTTGTTTTATTCGTTGATGCTTTATGGCAAAATTCGAAAGGTTTTTATTAATTTCATTTTGAATATAAGATTTAGTTTCTTTAGACACTCCAGCACTCTCTGCATAACTTGACCATTTCGTTACTCCTGCAGCTACTTGATCAATACTATCTTTTATTTCATTCTTTGATAAACCAATCTTTTCACCAAGTTTAAAAATTTGTTGCCGTCCGGGAGATCTGCCTTCTCCAAGTAAATCCATAGAATGTTCACCACCTGGTCCAGTAGAATAAGTGAGATCATATGCTGGAGTGAGTGACCAGTTCCATTGATCATCGATCATAAAAGCAAAATTTTTAACGTGATCATCCCGATTGTTTGCCATTACATTAAAAATCATTTGTTTAAATCCACGGGAAAGGTCTTGCCGGTTTTTAGTTAAATCTAAAACAACTTTTAAAAAGGTCATATAATTGCATTCGGGTATCCTGAAATTGGAATGTATTAAACCACCTAGAGTGTGGACATGGAATCTTTGATTCTTTTTTCTATCAAATCTTTTAATTCCAAAATAACGATCCCCGAAATCAGTTTCAAATAGTTTGGTTTCAGCCATTATCAGGCCCGATTCTTTGGCAATCAATGAATAGGTATATTCAACGGCCCCTGCATCCTCAAAGTCGTTCTTTCCGTGAAATTTGACAATCCAGTGTTCATATTCTGCTGGAAGATCATCTTCTCCTGAAAGAATTAGATCATTATAAATGCCAACGAGAACCTTTGGCCTTGCGCCTTGGGGGCTACCACCGGCTTTTAAAAGTTGCGGTAAAGCCTTTGAGGTTTCTCCTTCTAATATCTGTTTAGATTGATCTGACAGATATTGAAGGTCAATAAGACCATTATATTCTTGCTGTTTAATAGCAGGCTCATACGTAAGAGCCCCCATTGTTGAACTACCTAAAAAGGACAGTCTGTCCAATACAGACAATGAATCCGTATTTATTCCATTTTTCCTAAGAAAACGATCCATAAGCAGTCTTCCCCATCCATCAGGAAGAGAATCATCAAACAAACCGAATATTTTTCCAAATTCGAAATCTGTATACTCTGTTAGACCAGGTTCTGGAGGAAGTTTATAAGGGGATAGCCACATCGGATTATCAAGAAACGAAGGAGCGTATTCAAAGTATATTTTTGGTCCGACTTGTGCCAATGTTCCAACTAAAAATTTTTTGCGTGGTGACATATAAAAGAAAACATTCAATTCTTTCATAGACTTCCTCTTTTTGGTTTTTGCATATTCTGTTTTCTCAGATCGTCGAGCGATTTAACCGTAGAAGTTTTTAACAAGGTGTTCATTTCATCAAGGCGGCCTAATGCGTGTATTAATTTTAAAAAATTGTCCATGGAGACTTTTCCGGTTTGTTCAAACCTTTTTAATGAAGCGATAGTAACACCAGAGCGATTTGATAAAGTTGATCGTTTCCATTTTTTGGATAAGCGAAAGGCTTTTAATCGTGCAGCTAATTTAGTTGATACTTCTTCTGGGGTTAAAAAACTATATTTCATAAGATATTATCCATTTTA
>JAAEMC010000965.1 GCA_024225895.1 Desulfobacteraceae bacterium
AATCTTCTTTTCGTCAAAAATTATAGTCAAATATAATTTCTCGCATGGTCTGGTTGAAACAGAAGCTTTTTGTCTAATTTTAGTCCAATAATGTCTTGTTCGCAACTATAACTTTCTGTCTGCTTCAAAAAAATTCTCATATTCTATTACCAGTTTAACGACTTTTTCTTAAATTAATGCAGATACTTTCTTCTAATTTGCTTTTTCATTGGACACCTCCTGAATTATTAATAATCCACTCTTAAAAACTGTCCATTCTTTGTCTACCAGACCATATAAAACCTGTTGATAAAAAACATCCGAAAACCCCGTTATCGAAAACACCCTTAAGCAAATCAGATCAAGAATCTGAGACTGCACATCCATCAGATATTGATCCGGAAACACTTAAAATCATTGAAGCCGAATTTTTACCGCAATACAAAAAATTTCTGATTAGGCAACCCATGAACCAGGTCAAAGAGTTTGCCCGGGAATTAATTGCGTTGGGATCAGTTAACAATATGCAAGTCATTATAGATTATGGTAACACCTTAATCTCTTATATTGATACCTTTGACGTGACCAATATCCGCCGGGCAATCAGTGAGTTTCCGGATTTAGTAAAAAAACTAAAATGAGTTTTTGATATCCAGATCCCATGATAAAATTCAATTAAAGGGTAAAGCAAATCATGTTCAGCCCTCCATTATTAAATAACTCCGCGGACTGATTCCCATGGGGTTATCTTTTTTCATGGGAGAAAAGTATGAACTTTGAAGAATGGTTAAAATCGCAGATTAAATATTATAAATCTTTCAACCAAGAAAGATTAGCCGGGGAGTGTGAGTATATCCTGTTTATCTATAGGGAGTTCAAGGTGAAGGATGACAATGGCCAAAAATTAAGTTGAAGCTAATCTCATTTCCCATCAATTGTACAATTCCGGTATCTTACCGAAGTCGGCAATTACATATATATGAAGTTGCCTGGGGCCATGGGCCCCATGGACCATTTCAAGTTCGATGTCGCCTGTCTTACTGGGACCTGAAATAAATGTCATGCAATTGGTTAACCCTTCATCATGTTCTTTTTGATCCCATTTGAGTCTGAAATAAAGTTCCTTTAAGCTTTCAATGATCTGGTCTGATTTAATGACTGCCACATGGATGGAAGGCACAAGCGATATTGCCCTTGGTTGATTCGGCCGGGTTCGCATTATCAAAGTTGCAGACTGGGCCACGCAAAAATCTGCCGAGGTGATACCGATATAGGATTGGATGAGCCTGGCTCGTATTTTTTCTCTTTCTTCAAAACCGGGTTTATCTGATCCTTTTGTGGTAAATACCTTAACGCCATCTGGTGCCAAAGTTTGCTCTAAGTTCAACGGGTTGATCAAAGGATGATCCCACGCAATTATAGATTTTTCATGCCCCCATTCAGGTTGTGTGTTTTGAACCAGTTCCCGAATGGCAAGGCTGGCCAAAGATGCATCTTTTACCTGTGTTACCTTAATATTGGCAAGCCTGGCCTGTTCCATGAAAAGGTCAAGCAGGGCCTTTTGGCTGGATCTGCTTTTATTTTTGTAGGAGTTTAATCGATTCTCAACATTTTTTGGCCGGGTTCCGAATAATTCAGGCGGAACACAAAAGGATGATTTCCCCAATGCCTGTTGTATTGTCCTGATAAAATCATTCTGATGATTATTCATTTTTTTAAGACTCCTGAAACTTGTTAGGACTTTTTGTTTTTCCACATGGTTATAAAACTTTTGCTGGCAAGTGGGGCAATATCCCGGCTTTGGGTCCAGCCTTTAAATCCAAACGGAATCTTTGATATCATACCGTTGCGACAGGGCAAAATCTTTTGAAAAATGGAGCCTGCCTTCAAGCAAAAATCATATATTGCCCGGTATCGGATCACAAGAGACCAGATTTGAAACATCAGTTTTTCCATCCGGTTGGCAGGTTTTACATGCCAGCCTGTGTCACCATCCGCCAGCTTGGCCCGGAGTGCTAAAAGCATTCTTGGAAGATTAATATTCACGGAACAGGCATCTTTGCAGGCACCGCAAAGTGGTTCTCCCTGACAGAGGTCTTTTGCCCGGTTGATGCCCACAAAAAGTGGGGTTATAACAGCCCCAATTGGCCCGGAATAGGGATAGCCGTAGGAATGCCCTCCAATTTTCCCGTAGGTGGGACAAACATTGAGGCAGGCGGCGCATCTGACACAATAAAGGATTTCTCTGAATTCAGGATCAGCCAGGATTTTAGAACGGCCATTGTCTAAGATAACCAGGTGGAATTGGTCTGGCCCATCTATCTGATCCTCAGTCCTTGGCCCCCCAATATAACTCACATACCCGGCCATGTTCTGAGCTGCCGCACCCCTTGAAAGAAGCCGGAATAAGATATCATGGTCTTCAAGTCTTGCAACAATTCTTTCCATACCCATGAAAACCATGTGAATTTTAGGCATGGTGGTGGACATGCGGATATTGCCTTCATTGGACACCGTTGTGATATGGCCGGTTTCAGCACAGGCTATGTTGCAGCCGGAAAGTCCCATATCTGCAGCCAGAAATTTTTCTCTTAACGCTTTTCTGGCTGCCTGTGTAAGAACTGGCGGGTCTTCACAATAGGGGATCTTAAGCTTTTGGGTAAATAACCTGGCCACTTCCTTACGTGTTTTGTGGATAGCCGGTGCAATAATATGAGAAGGGGACTCTCCGGCAAGCTGGATAATATATTCCCCCAGGTCTGTTTCATTGACCTCGATGTGATTTTCCTCGAGTATATTATTTAAACCGATCTCCTCGGTCACCATGGATTTGCCCTTAACAACCATTTTAACCCGGTTTTTTTGAGCCACATCCAGGCAATAATCTGTGGCTGCTTTGGCATCTTTTGCAAAAAAAACTGTTCCGCCTCTGTTTTGAATTTTTGTGGAGAGGGTTTCCAAAAGAATGTCCAGATTGTTAATGGCATATTCCCTTATTTCATGCCCTTTCTGCCGCAATTCAGGACCTTCCGGAAGACGTTGATACATCCGGGCTGTTGCCGGGCCTAACCTGTTTTGAACATTGGAAAGGGCATCTTGCAATACTTTATCATCCAAGGCCTTTACGGCATTCTGCTTATAAAATTCTGTATTTATCTCAACCATATAATTTCCTTTAACCCGGATATCTCACATATTGATGTAATTTTCATGAATTATCCGGGTTGGCCAGTAATTGCGCAATATGCATAATCTTGATTTGCGACTTTCGTCTGCTAAGCATTCCCTGAATATTCATCAGGCAACTGATGTCACA
>JAAEMC010000966.1 GCA_024225895.1 Desulfobacteraceae bacterium
AAACGTATTTTTGGGAATCATTATAGAATTTAGAAAGGAATATATTTTCAAACCGCTTGGATTCGCAGCTACTTTCTTTAAAAATTATCTTTGTTGTTCCGGGTACAAGTTAGGTGACCCTTACCCGATTTTCGTTTTCTATTAAGGTGGGGGTTATTTTAATTTTCGAATTTCGTTGATGATCATCTCCAGATCAGGGCGGATATTGATATCCCCCACATGGATCCATTGGATGATGCCGTTTTTATCGATGAGGATCAATGCCCTCTCTGCCGTACCATTTGATCTTAAGACCCCGTACCGGCTGCTGACCGCGCCATGGGGCCAGAAATCCGACAGGACTTCAAACCAGAGATCGCCCATTTCCTGGGTCCAGGCATAGAGGCTGGGAATATTATCCACGGTAATGCCCAAAAGGGTGGTGCCATATTTTTCAAAAAGCTTTTGGGCAATGTTATAGCCGGGCCACTGGTCTGAGCATACTGGTGTCCAGGCAGCCGGGACAAAGGAGAGCAGAACATTTTTCTTATTTTTAAAACTGGTCAGCATAATAGTCTGGCCGGAAACAGCCGGCAGGGTAAAATCCGGTGCCGGATCACCGACCTTGACTTTCAGTTCGCTGTCCACAGGCTTTAATTTCCCTGGATCATAAATCTTATTGCCATAGGCGGAGCTTTGGGCAAAAGCCGTACCAGCCAGGCAATAGATCAAAATACTTATAATGGCAATCGTCTTTGGCAGATCTCTCATGGCAGTCCCTCAATCTTGGCTTGTTTTAAAACATTTTCCAGAAAAGAGCTGGGGTCGTTTATCTCACCTGACTTGGAATAAAATACCTCAAAACCGCCCTGCCCCTTTAAATTCAGCCCGAAAAAATGAGGGGTTCGCACCTCCCCTATTTTTTTATGGATGATAAAATCTCCGTCGCTGAACAAGGGGAATTCTATGGAATAGGTCTCTTTAAAATGATCAACTTCAAACTTTGAATTGCCAGCACCGATGCCTATGAGTTTAACCTTTTTATTCCAGGAAGGGTTGTTCTTTATTAGGGCAAACAGGGTGTTGACTTTCTTTGCCTCCCGTTGGCAGATGGGGCAGTACATGGAAAAAATTTCAATGATCACCACCTCGGCCTGTATCTGTTCTAAAGAGAATGTCTTGGTATTGGACAGCCCAAGATATTTTTTGAGGGTGTTTTTTTGGGGGACCGCCAAGGTAAAATCCATTTGGGCAGCAAGGTTTTCTCCAACTGCTGCCCCTGGGTTCTGAATAAAAACAGCCAATGCTACCATTAATAAAACCAAATATTTCATAACCAATTCCATTCCTGGTCAAGTATTACGATTTTAGCACGCTGCAAACCTATCTTTTGCCGGTATATCCTTTTTCCCTGGCTTTCATATCCAGGTGAAGGGTGGTTATAAGTTCCAGCTTGGGATAGAATGCTCGCTCAAGCTGCCGCAAATCAACAATTTTTATATAATT
>JAAEMC010000967.1 GCA_024225895.1 Desulfobacteraceae bacterium
ATTAACAGGATAAAGCAATGAAAAGAACCAAGATTAACATCTTACTTAATGCAGATGGTGGAACAGATGATGTCCTCGTTAAAGGCTGGGTGAGAACAAAGAGGGATGCTAAAGAATTCTCATTCATGGAAATCAATGACGGCTCCTGTCTTGCCAATATACAAGTCATTGCAAACAGTAACCTTGAAAATTATTTGGATATTCAAAAGATTACTACTGGTACATCGGTCTCAATTTCAGGCAGCCTTATTGCATCACCTGGGAAAGGGCAAAAATGGGAAATCCAAGCCAAGAATATTGATATTTTTAGTATTGCACCGGAAAATTATCCCTTACAAAAAAAACGGCATACAGATGAATTTTTAAGGACCATTGCCCATTTAAGGCCACGCACCAATAAATATGGCGCTGCATTTCGTATTCGGTCTGAAATGTGCTATGCCATCCATAAATTTTATAAGGAAAAGGGGTTCAGATACCTGACTGCCCCTTTGATCACAGGCTCCGACTGTGAAGGTGCCGGAGAGATGTTCAGGGTGACCAATCTCGATCCCCGGCAGATTAAAAAACAGGGGAAAATGGATTTTTCCCAAGACTTTTTTGGCCAGGAAGCCAATTTGACAGTATCTGGACAGCTTTCTGCAGAAATGTTTGCTCTGTCTTTGGGTGATGTCTATACATTCGGTCCAACCTTTCGGGCGGAAAATTCGAACACCAGCCGCCATGTAGCGGAATTCTGGATGCTGGAACCGGAAATGGCTTTTTGCGATTTAAATGAGAATATGGACCATGGCGAAGAGTTGGTCAAATATTTGACCGAGCATGCCACAAAAGAGTGTGAACAGGATCTGGCTCTTTTCTCTAAGTTTGTGGACAAGGCCCTTGGGCCGCGTATTGACGCAATTTTAAATCAGGAGTTTGCCAGGGTTACCTACACTGAGGCTGTTGAGATTCTTGAAAAAGCAAAAAAGAAATTTGAGTTTAAGGTTGGCTATGGCACAGACCTTCAATCCGAACATGAACGATACCTGGCAGAAGATTATTTTAAAAAGCCCGTCTTTTTAATAGATTATCCCAAGGAAATCAAACCCTTTTACATGCGCATGAATGATGATGAAAAAACAGTGGCAGCCGTGGATCTTCTTGTCCCCAAAATAGGTGAGCTCATCGGAGGCAGCCAGAGGGAAGAACGCCTTGATGTCCTTGAAAACCGAATGGCTCAAATGGAGTTGTCCCAAGAAGATTATTGGTGGTACCTGGATTCCAGAAAATATGGCACCGTTCCCCATTCAGGATTTGGCATGGGGTTTGAAAGATTTTTAATGCTCATCACCGGGATCAGTAATATCAGGGATGTTATACCGTTTCCAAGGACACCGGGGAGTATTGATTTTTAAGTGGCTGAATCTGATGAATATTGGATTTTCCTTGATTTTTTTCCGGGGCTCTGATTGGAATGAAGAAGGTTTTTTATCATTTTAGTGATCTTTTTAATTTAGTGGCTGACCGAAAACCTGTGCACTAATTACTCTGCCATTTGGAGGATGACATGCCGACGCTTGAAGAACGATGCAAAGAAACCCCTGAAGCAAGGGACCAGAGGCTTGAAGACCGGACAATTGAAATGGGTATTTCACTTACCCTTTCCAATTATATTGAAGAGATGGAAGTCTATTTGCTCCAGATGGAAAGAAGGATTCAAAAACTGGAAGCCCAATGTGAATCTCTTAAATGCAAGAAAAGAGAAGAATAGTGTACCGCCTTTTTGAGTTAAATCGTTCTTAAAGGCCTCCCTGACATTAAATACATATTGTTTTTCCTTGATAATTGAAGCAATTAATTTTTATTAAACTTAAATGGCCACTCATTTTTATTTCCATTTCCAAGTGATTCAGCAAATTTTAGATGCTGCTCAAAAAAAACAGGAACAAATCAGCGTTTCATTGGATTTGAATCTTAGCACCCCTGTTTTTAAGATTGACAAAGACCTCCTTGTCCTGGGGCACGATACCAGTGTCAGCCTTAAAAGGCTGACAGATATTTCAATGATAAAGAACCGTATTTTCATGCTGAAGCAAGATCAATTAATCCCGGTTGAGATTAGAGAGCAAACGTATATGAAACTGGTTCCCACAGACACCGCCCCGACATTGGAAATAGACGGTGTGAAAATGCATCGCTCCAAAGATATCAGTCCCCTTGAAGATGCCCGCTTAAAAACAAAAATAGTGGTAAAAAAAGGGGCAAGAGTACTGGATACTTGTGGGGGCCTTGGATATTCTGCCTTGTATGCAATAAAAAACGGCGCGCGTGAGGTTATTTCAACGGAAAAAAGCCAATCGGTTATGCAGCTAAGAGCTATGAATCCCTGGTTTGGGCCGGAGGACCACGACAATATCACCTTTTTGCATGCTGACATCACTGATTTTATCAATACGAGCAAAGATGAATTCTTTGATGCTGTCATCCATGACCCTCCGAGGTTTTCATCAGCCACCGGGGATCTTTACGGCAAGGTGTTTTATACTTCTTTATACCGGGTCCTCAAAAAAGGCGGCCAATTGTTTCACTATACCGGAACTCCTAAGAGGATTAAAAATAATGACCGGTTTGTGAAAAACTGCATCCAGCGTCTTGAAAATTGCGGATTCGGCAATATTGTGTTTCATGACCACCTGCAAGGCCTTGTTGCAAAACGGCAATGAACTTTATTGTGAAAACAAAACAAATGATCCTCAACCGGTAACGGGACATGGCACCAATTCTGCCAGTGATTTGAGATTGTTAAACAGGAGTAAATAATGGAACCAGAGATAAAAATTAGAAGCTACCATACAGACCAATATCAGCATGTAAACAATGCCCGCTACCTGGAATTTTTGGAAGAAGGGCGGTGGCAGCTTTTGGAAGACTACATAGATCTTGAAACTTTTATGACGCAGGGATATTTGTTTTTTGTTGTTAATATTAAT
>JAAEMC010000968.1 GCA_024225895.1 Desulfobacteraceae bacterium
AAAAAAATAATTATCCCCAGGAGCTTTCAGAATCCATGGTTACGGTTGATATGGAAGTGTATCAGGTGGTTATGGACGGTCAAAAAAAGTTTATGAGCAAAAAAGCTTATAATGATCTCACAGAAGATGAAAAAAAAAGGATCAGTTCTAAAAAGACAATTGTTGCCGCAGGAGAGCTTTTAACCATGGACGATGCAGAAGCCTTTGACCTTGGTTTTTCCCAAAAAAGCGTAAAAGATATAAAGGAAATTCTGTCATTTTTAGGCTATGAATCAACCGAGATAATTACCATTGAAGAATCCTGGTCCGAGAGCCTGGTAAGATTTCTGCAGCCTATTCTGCCCATACTGATGCTCATTGGACTTGGTGCCATATATACGGAATTAAAAGCACCCGGCTTTGGTCTGCCCGGGATTGTCGGCATCCTGTGTCTTGGGCTGGTATTCTTTAATCAGTATCTGGTTGGCCTTGCCGACTATACGGAATTATTAATCCTGCTAATCGGTTTTCTGCTCCTTGGGGTGGAGGTTTTTGTCCTTCCCGGATTTGGTGTTGCCGGTGTTTCAGCCCTGTTAATGATAGCAATAGGCCTGGTTCTTTCTTTCCAGGGGTTTGTGATCCCTGATCCCTCATTTCCATGGGAAGGCAGATTGTTGATAACAAACCTGGCGCAGGTGCTGGGCGCCTTTATGCTGGCCTTTCTGGGCTCCCTGTTCACGATCCGGTTTATTCTGCCGCAATTATCAAGAATAGTAAAAGGTCCTTATCTTGAAGCCACTCTGAAGAACTCACATGTGGATGCGACAGCAGCCTTGACAATAAAGCCGGGTGATACGGGAATTGCCCATACGTTTCTTCGCCCGTCAGGAAAAGTAATGATAAATCATCAAAAGATTGATGCCATAACCAGGGGGGAATTCATTGAGCAGGGAACATTGGTTTTAATTGATAAAATTGAACAGAACCGTGTGATAGTTAAACCCCGGAACCCAGAAATATAAAGGTTTGAAATGAAACCCTATATCTTACCTGTTCTTCTTCAAATGATCGGATTTTTGGTCATTATTACTGAAATATTTATTCCGTCACTGGGGCTTCTAACCCTTCTGGCACTGGGCGTGTATTTTTATTCCATATACCTGGTATTTACAACCATTTCCACAACAGCCGGGATGGTCTTTACAGGTCTGGACATTGTCCTGGTTCCTGTTATGATTATTCTTGGGATGAAAATACTGGCAAGATCGCCTTTGGCACTGAAACGAGAGTTATCAAAAAAAGACGGAGTGGTTTCTCAAAGAAAAGAACTTAAAGCATATATAAACACAAAAGGAAGGTCTGTCACCGATCTTCGGCCGGCAGGAACAGCCGATATTAACTCGCAGCGACTGGATGTGGTGACTGACGGTGAATATATCGAAGCAGGCACCCCCATAGTTGTTACAAGTGTTACAGGTAACCGGATTGTCGTTGAAAAAACCAAATAATAGGAGATAATTTTAATGGATTTTATGGTCATTTTGTTAATTATTGCAGGCATTATCGGTCTGGTATTGTTCTATTTTATTTTTTCATATTTAGCTCTGTGGATTCAGGCACTGGTATCTGGTGCAAAGGTGGGGTTAATCAATATTATTTTTATGAGATTCAGGAAAGTGCCGCCAAAGCTGATTGTTGAATCTAAAATCATGGCGGTCAAAGCCGGCATAAATATTCCCACGGACAGTCTTGAATCCCACTATCTTGCCGGCGGTAACGTGAGCCGGGTTGTCCAGGCACTCATTGCTGCGGACAAGGCTGATATCGAACTCACCTTTAACCGCAGTGTAGCCATTGACCTGGCAGGCCGGGATGTGCTGGAAGCAGTACAGATGTCAGTCAATCCAAAGGTGATTGAAACACCTTTAGTCGCCGCCATGGCAAAGGACGGCATTCAGCTCAAGGCCTTATCAAGGGTGACGGTGCGGGCAAATATTGACCGTCTTGTGGGTGGTGCCGGGGAAGATACGATTCTTGCAAGGGTGGGTGAAGGCATTGTAACCACAATCGGATCAGCTCAAACCCATAAGGCAGTGCTTGAAAACCCTGATTCCATATCAAAAACGGTTCTGTCAAAAGGATTGGATGCAGGAACTGCCTATGAAATTTTATCCATTGATATAGCAGATGTGGATGTGGGTAAAAACATCGGGGCTGAACTGGAAACCGACCGGGCAGAGGCAGACAAAAAAATTGCCCAGGCAAAAGCCGAAGAAAAGCGCGCCATGGCCTATGCCCAGGAACAGGAGATGAAGGCAAGGGTTCAGGAAATGCGTGCCAAGGTGGTAGAAGCTGAGGCCCAGGTGCCCCTGGCCATGGCAGAGGCATTCAGAAGCGGTAACCTGGGCATCATGGATTATTATAAAATGAAAAATATCTCTGCTGATACAAAGATGAGAGACCAGATTGGAACACCTGATCCAGAACCTGAAAAATAACGCTAACAAGCCGGTTTTTAAGTTTTCTAAGTTAGAGCCCTAAAAACCGGCTTTATCAAGGATTGACCCATGGATTTTGACTCAATCATAACATTTTTTATACTTATTGCCTTTTTTGTCCTGCCGGCAATTTTAAAGAAAGTCAAGGCTGGGAAGAAAAAGACAGCACCACTTAAAAAAACAAAAAAGAAGCTATCTATATTTGATAAACTCGGTGAGCAGGTCAGACAATTTGCCAGGGAGATTGAAAATCAGGCCCATCAACAGGAAAATGCAAGTGAAGGCCAAAGTACTGTAAGGGAAATGTTTGCAGAAGATGAAGACCTTCTTTTTGAATCTGAAAAAATAGGAGAAGATGCTGATTTCAGTGACGCCCCAATAATTGTTACCCATGAAAACTCGGAAACCAAAGAACCTGAGGCGCCTGAAAAAAGAACCAAACCCCAAAAAGAAGTAGAAGAACCCACAATTGGGAAATCAGGACTTTGTTTATCAAAAGACTACCGTTATAAATCCAATCCATTGCAAAATGCGATTATCTTGTCTGAGATCCTGTCCAAACCAGTGGCACTCAGGGATGAATATTAGAATTGTCTCCCAACATTGCGACATTGGAGTGCGATTCTAATAAGAGATTTCTTTTTGAGATGGTCTTGTGATATCAAAAATAATATTCGTGAAATATTCGGGATAGATCCTTTTTAAGGAAACCCATATGCTGTTGAAATAGTGCCAAACGTAATAAGGAAAAAGGTTTCATGAATAAAATATTTGCCGTAATTGTATTGGCTGCATTTTTATTTGCCGGATGGCAGCAGGTTCTTCATGTGACACCACAGGGCAGTCCTTCGCCCATGGAAAAATTATCCAAGGCCATGGTCGATTCAGCCAAGGGTGCGGTGGAACTCGCCATTGGACTTGTGGGGGTGATGGCTTTGTTTTTGGGGTTGATGAAGATTGCAGAAAAAGGGGGGCTTTTGCAGATCCTGTCGCGGTTGATCCGCCCCTTGATGGTGAGGCTTTTTCCAGAAGTGCCGGCAGACCATCCTGCCATGGGGGCCATGATTCTCAATTTGTCCGCTAATGCCCTGGGCCTTGGTAATGCTGCCACTCCTTTCGGGATTAAAGCCATGCAGGAGCTGGACCGCCTCAATCCCAATAAAGGAACAGCCACCAATTCCATGGCGCTTTTTATGGCAATTAACACATCCAGCGTAACCCTGTTGCCCACGGGCGTGATCGCACTCAGGGCAGCGGCAGGTTCCAGTGATCCTGCTGCAATCCTTCCCACGACTCTTTTTGCCACCATAGGATCCACTTGTATTGCCATTCTATCGGCCAGACTTTATCAACGGTTTTTTCAGATAAAAGAAACACCAAATTATTTTGAACAAGAAGAAGCAGCCAAAGAGGAAAAAGATGAAATATCAGGGAATGAACCGGTTCTGTCTGATGTTTCCGATAAGGGATATCCCCTTTGGGTGAGCTATACTGCACTGGCCTGCCTGGCTTGCTTCATACCTGCTGCTATATTTTTCGGGCAATCAGTCTCGCCGTGGATTTTGCCGGGATTAATGGTAGGGTTTTTAGGGTTCGGCCTTTTTCAAAAGGTCCGTATATATGAGGTTTTTGTTGATGGTGCCAAGGAAGGATTCCAGGTGGCGTTGCGAATTATTCCTTACATGGTGGCAATCTTGGTCGCTGTAGGGATGCTTAGAGCCAGTGGCGCTCTTGATGTGGTGGTAAGAATTTTAGGAAAGATCACCAATGTGTTCGGCCTTCCGGCTGAGGCGCTTCCCATGGCATTAATGCGGCCGTTGTCCGGTTCCGGGGCCTATGGCATTCTGGCATCCATTATCAATGATCCTGCCATAGGACCGGATAGTTATACAGGGTATCTTGTTTCCACATTGCAGGGGTCCACTGAAACCACTTTTTATGTGATGGCAGTTTATTTTGGTGCGATTCAAATACGCAGGGTCCGTCACGCACTTGCAGCATCCCTGACCGCAGATGTGGCAGGCGTTATT
>JAAEMC010000969.1 GCA_024225895.1 Desulfobacteraceae bacterium
ACAATAATATCAGAATCTGCAACCAAAGGTGCCAGCTCTTGTCTTTCCTTTTCAATCCATTCTTCCGGAAGTGATTTGGCATACCCACCTTCTCCAACAGCAAGGTCTGGCGGTGCATCAAAACCCACTACTTTAACGCCTAAGCTCTCTGCCTCTTTTTTTGCATCCGGCCGGATATCAATGGCCTTTACAACACCCCCCAGTCTTTTTCCGGTTGCAATTGCCTGGAGTCCAACCACACCGGTACCTATTACCAAAATATTAGCAGGCTTGATCATTCCAATGGATGTACCGATCATTGGAATAAATTTTGGAAAATTAGCCGCAGCAATGATAATGGCCTTATAGCCTGTGATAGCACTCATGGATGTCAACGGATCCATGCGCTGGGCTCTTGAAATCCTGGGGATTCCATCCATTGTGAATGCCGTGATGTTCCTGTCCTGCAATTTTTTAACATCCCCATGATTTGAAGGGGCTGCCGGGTGCAGAAAGGTGATAAGCATCTGGTTTTCTTTTAACATATCTATTTCGTGCTTCTTAAACTGATCATTAAACAAGGGTTCTTTGACTTTTAAAATGATATCTGATTTATTGAAAACCTCTGCTGCATCTGCTGCGATCTCAGCCCCGGCTTTCTTGTAAGCTTCGTCATCTGTATAGGCACCTGTACCGGCCTTTGTTTCTACAATTACATCAAATCCGAGTGTTTTAAATTTTTCAACAGTTTCCGGAAGTGCGGCAACCCTGTTTTCCTTGTGCATTATTTCTTTGGGTATTCCAATCAGCATCGTTAGACTCCTATTAAGTTTTTAGTATTTATTTAGATTATAATTTACATTGCAGCTTCAATTTTTTTGACCTGATATATTGACCTTTTCAATGCATCATGAAATTTTGGCGGTTCAGGTGAGGCAAGCAAATCATCCATATCTTTCACAATTCCCCGAATAAATTGTTTTAAAATGTCTTTGTCAAAGACTTTATTGCCGACAATAGCTGCTGCCAGTTTTTCAAGGCCGTCAGTGGCCAGTATTCTGACATCATAATAAAGATCCTTGCGCTTTATCAAAGTGTTCACTTCCCTTGCCAGATTAAGGCCCGGATTTTTTACAAAAGATAAAGACTCAATTGCAGCTTCGCGCAATCGCCAGTTTTGATCAAAACGAAGCAGGCGGATTAATTCATCCTGGCAATTATCAAGTTCGTTGGTCTCTGATAGTTTTTCCAGTTTCTCTAAAACGATTCCCCAATCATTTAAATTCCCTAAAATAATATTTTCCATAAGTCCTCTCCTGTTTCATAAAGATTATTATGACCTTGTTCTACAACGCCAATCTATTTGTATGAGGTGTGACCTCTAATCAAACTGCGATGTAGGCTGACCTACTCATTGTGGAATCATAAAGGCAAAGAGTGTGCCATAAGACTGGGAGAAGGGTAAGGTGCTGTAAATACAAAAAATATTGCTGTAAACGGTCTGTAGCCAAAAGAATATTATGGTGCAAAGTACAACAGTCGTTGCATTTTGCACCATA
>JAAEMC010000970.1 GCA_024225895.1 Desulfobacteraceae bacterium
ACCGTATTGTCCCAAAATACCAGTTGCCGTTGGCCAAACTTTTGGCTATTACCAACGGCATCAACCTGAATGTTCCATTCCCAAACCGTATAGATGGAAAAACTGATCTTCCCGGAAGGCTTACCCTCTTTTATTGCGGCCCGGTGGACCCGGTGCGCCTGGAAGGCCTTGTCCCCTGTTTTCAGGACTTATTTAAAAAAATTGATGAATTGCGTCTGATTGTGGTGGGACCGCAAATCGGAAATGGGTATCAATGGCTGAAAGATCAGATGGATTTATTTCATGGTAAGGTGGGCCTGGATATAAAAGGGCTGCAACCTTATGGGTCTGTTCTGAAGCTGATTGCTGCATCGGATATCTGCATATGCCCTTACCCGGACAAACTGGATCTGGCCTCTGCATACCCGGTCAAAATCTTTGATTACATGGCCATGGGAAAGCCTTCTGTTGTCAGCGGCCTGCCGGGTACTATGGCTATTACCAAACACAATGAGGATGCCCTGGTCTTTGAACCGGGAGATTATCAAATGATGGCACAATATATTTTGGATCTGCATAATTCCGAAGAGCTTAAGAACCGTCTGTCTGCCAATGCCAGAAAAAATGTCAAATCATTTTCCTGGGACCGGATCAACCAGCAGATATTTCAATTTCTTGAGATTTGAGGACCTGTGGTTTACAGCAGTTTTTATATTAATTCCTTATTTATTTTTAATTCATAAAATTGTAGGGGCAAGACCTGCGTGTCTGCCCAAAAAAGATACCACGCAGACATCGAAACAGGCGAACATACAGGTTCGCCCCTACGTAGCATTTCTAATTTGTTTTAAAGGTCTATATGCAAAAAAAACGAATTAAAATCGGATGTCCCAATATTGATGAGCGGGACATCAAAGCAGTCAAAGACACCCTGTCGGCTAAAATTCTATCCACAGGAGAAAAGGTTGAACAGTTTGAACAGGGGTTTGCAAAATACATAGGGCGCAAATATGCCGTGGCAGTAACTTCCGGAAGCGTTGCCCTGGAACTGGCATTAAAAATCTGCTTGAATCCCAAAGACAAGGTGCTGGCCTCCCCGTTCAATTGTTCGTCCGTACTGTTTTCCATTGCCAACAATGATTTATCCCCTGTCTGGACGGATATTGATGACACCTCATTTAATATTTCTCCGGATAATATTCCCCATGATTTGAGTAGCATAAAAGGATTGCTCATCACCCATTTATACGGCTATCCCTGTGACATGGATGCCTTTGTTAAGATTACCGAAAAGAACAATCTGGTAATGATCGAGGATTTTGCCCAGGCCCCGGGAGCCTCTTACAAAAAAAAGAAGCTTGGCACATATGGACAGATTTCCATTTGCAGCTTTGGCGCCACCAAATCCATCACCACGGCAGAAGGCGGCATGATCTTAACGGATGATGAGCACCTCCATCAAAAAATCAGGCATCTTGCCAACAACAAATTCGGGGATGTGGGATATCCTCTGTATAATTTTCGCATGAATGATCTTCAGGCGGCCCTTGGCCTGGTTCAACTGGAAAAATATCCGGATATGCTGAAACGCCGCCGGAAAATTGCCGGCCTCTATTTTGAACACTTAAAGGATTGCAAA
>JAAEMC010000971.1 GCA_024225895.1 Desulfobacteraceae bacterium
GGGAATATTCTCAAAGGTCAAATACCGTCCGAAACAGGTGGCAGACGCCACAATCAACAAGAGTGTTGCACTGGTAACTGCCGAGTTGACCGTAACCTCTTTCACATCCTTGAAATTCATGGACCTGTAGATGAATAATTCAACTAAAAATGCATAAACACTGGCAACAACCGCAGCTTCATTGGCAGTAAATATACCTGAAAAAATACCACCGAAGATGATTATAATGAGCATTAACGCCCAGAATCCTTCTTTTAGAATTGGAAACAACTCTCTAAAGTTGGGCATGGGCAATCGCATAATATCCGCCCTGTTGTGATAGAGGATCCAAGTATAGATACAGACAAGAAAAATAATAAGAAAGCCTGGAATAAAGCCGGTGATAAAAAGCCCCTCCAAAGAGACCTCACTCATCATAGAATAAAAAATCATACTGATACTGGGAGGTATAATGACACCCAGGTTAGGGGATGTGGTCATAAGCCCCAGGGTATAATCTTCATCATATCCATTTTTAATTAAAGCCGGTATCATGAAACCGCCTAAAGCAATTACCGTGGCAACAGTGGAACCGGAAATGGCCCCAAAAAGACCGCAACCAATAACACCGGCCATGCCCAAACCACCGGGAAGCCAACTTACCAATGCATTGGCAAGATTAATCAGCTTCTCAACTGTCTTTCCCTTAGCCATGATATTTCCGCAAAGAATAAAAAACAGAACAACCACCAGTGAAAATTTATCCAGACTTCTAAAAAGGGTTTGAGAAAGCAGTGCCAAGGGCATGTCTAAAAATACAACAAGCCCAATGGCGGCAGTAAAAAACAGGCAGAGGAAAACGGGCACATATGTCGACATAAAGCCCAGAAGAACACATAGAATAATCAAGTCACTAATCTGCATTAAGATGATCCTTTTTATTTCATTTTAAAGTCCTGGATAATCACCTGAAGGGTCCTAATGAAAATCAGGACCCCGGAAATCGGCATTACGGAATATACATATACAAGCGGGATCTGCATGATGATCATTTTTTGATGGGTGACATACTGAAGAACAGTCATTTTATACCCATAATAAACCATTATACAGGAAAAGATCAGCATTAAGAAATTGGTATAATGTGTCAGAAAAGGTTTAAGCCTGGGGAAAATCTCAACAACGGCATCAATCCGAATCATTTTCCGTTCCTTGACCGCAATACTGGCACCCACAAAAGTGGAATAGATGATGACGATACGGACAAATTCCTCACTCCACGCCAGGGTATAGTTTATGCTATACCGCAGGACCACATTGAAAAAAAGTGATATCAGTGCAAAAATGACAATTATGAAAAGTGTCCATTCCTCAATGTTTGTCACATACCCATCCAGTTTTTTTAAAATTTTCCCAAGCATAAACCAATCCCAATCACACTATTGTTTAATCTATATTCTAATTATTTTAAGAAATCCTGAACCTCTTGCAAGAAATTAGCCGGCTTGTAAGTATCACCAGGATATAACTTATTGA
>JAAEMC010000972.1 GCA_024225895.1 Desulfobacteraceae bacterium
ATTGAAAAAGTCGAAACCGCCTGGGAAAAAAAGGATATCATCAAAGTCATCACCCTTATTCACAGTCTTAAAGGCAGTGCTTCCGGTATTGGGGCAACTGAGCTTTACGCCCTTTCCAAAGATTTTGAAAAAAAGTTGAGGCAAAAAACAGAACTGCCGGTCAAGGGAAAAACCGATATGGCATCCTTGGAAAGTGCTTTGGTTATTGTATTATCATCCATTAAGGCCATTGTCTTAAAGTCCTCATCCGGCAAGCGCATCAAAAAACCCGTGACAATGGATTTTAATAAGTCAAAGACCATCTTAACCAAAATGGAAGAGGCTCTGGTCTTCCCGGAATTTAGTGAACTGGAATATTTGGTATCTCAGCTTGAACCAGTTTGCAACCATCGGGCCATGCCGGATCTAATGGAACAGATTGCCTCCTATGACTACGGCCTTGCAAAAGAGACCGTAAAAATAATGAAATCCAAACAAAAAGAGCAGGCCTATGAAACCCCTTAATAATCTGATTATGATTGTGGATGACAGCCCCACCAACATTAATATCCTGGCCGACATCCTCAAAGATGACTACCGCCTGACCATTCCCAAAAGCGGAAGAGAGGCCCTGGAGAGGACAGCGCATCAGCTGCCGGCTCTGATTTTACTGGATGTTATGATGCCGCGAATGGATGGATTTGAGGTCTGCCGGCAATTAAAAAGCCGGGCAAACACCCGGGATATCCCGGTGATATTTATAACAGCCATGGATGAACCAGGCCATAAGACAAGGGGGTTTGAAATGGGGGCGGTGGATTATATTACACGGCCCTTTCATGCCACAGAAGTACCTGCAAGGATCCGTACCCATCTGGCCTTGCGGCAGATGCACATGGCCCTGTCTGAAAAAACCCGGACCATGCGAAGGGCTTTGGATGAAAAGAGCCGACAGCTGGATGCCTTGATTAGCAATCTACCGGGCATGGTTTATAGATGCAGTTTTGCAGACAAATGGCACATTGAATTTGTCTCTGACGGATGCCTGAATCTCACTGGATTTTTACCAGAGCATTTTACCGGGCACAATGGGAGGCATTACAACCTGATGGCCGTAAGCGAAGACTTAGATACCATAAAAAATGAAGTGGATAATGCCCTGGGGCAGCACGCCTCTTTTGAGCAGATTTACCGTATAAAAACTGCGTCAGGCCGCAAAAAATGGGTTCTGGAACAAGGGGCCGGCGTCTTTGGAAAAAAAGGAGACCTGTTGGGGATTGAAGGCGTGGTTTCAGATGTTACCGAAAAACAGAATGCCTCTTTAGCCCTGGCCCGGGAAAACCAGCAGCTAAAATCAAAATTCATGGACCAGGAACGGTTTGGCGACATTGTGGGAACCTCGCCTCCCATGCAGGAGGTTTATACCCGGATTCTCAAGGCTGCGGTCACTGATGACTGTGTGATCATTTACGGAGCTTCCGGGACCGGAAAAGAGCTGGTTGCCAAAGCCATCCATAAAAACAGCAGCCGAAAAGAAAAGCCCTTTGTTCCCATCAATTGCGGTGCCATACCTGAAAGCCTTTTTGAAAGCGAATTTTTCGGCCATAAAAAAGGGGCCTTCAGCGGTGCCGCCAGTGACAAACAAGGGGTTTTAGACATGGCTGAGGGCGGAACACTGCTGTTGGACGAAATCGGTGAAATCTCATTGTCCATGCAGGTAAAGCTGCTGCGGGTCATGGATGGTTACGGCTATATACCCGTGGGCGGGACCCAGCTTAAAAAAACCAATATCCGGTTTGTCTGTGCTACCAACCGGGATCTTAAGAAAATGGTACGCCAAAAAAAACTCCGGGAAGATTTTTTCTTCAGGATCCATATTATTCCCATTGCCTTACCTGCCTTAAAAGAAAGAAAAGAGGACATTCCCCTTCTCATTGAACATTTTCTCAATTCCTATCCTAAAAACGGCACCGCAGCCAGGCTCGCACCGGAAATGATCCAATCCATGATGGACTATGCCTGGCCCGGTAATATCCGGCAGCTTCAAAACATGCTTTACCAGTTTCTCACCATGGGAAAAATGGAATTTTTGGACCCGGACAGTTTAGATAAGACACTCCTTCCATCTGGCTTGCCTGCTAAAAGTCTTTTGAAAGATAAGGTAGCGCAATTTGAAAAACAAGAGCTTCAAAAGGCATTGGCCCTGCATGGCCACAAAAAAGGAATGGTGGCAAAAGCCCTGGGGATAGACCGGAAAACCCTTTTTCGAAAAATAAAGAGG
>JAAEMC010000973.1 GCA_024225895.1 Desulfobacteraceae bacterium
ATAAAACCGTCCTGGTAAACTTTATACACTAAAATATTTGTGGCCCCCCCGGGGCCTCCCTGGGTAACGGTATGTATTATACCAAAAGTTTCAAAAAAAGAAAAAATGATATTCATGACCGTAACAAAAAAAAGTGTCGGGGACAGCAGGGGAAGAGTAATAGTACAGAATCTTCTGAAAGGGCCCGCACCGTCCATAGCAGCCGCCTCCATAAGAGATGTAGGGATTGCCTGCATTCCGGCCACGAAAAATACAAAATTATAGCTGATCTGTTTCCAGGAACTGGCCATAATCACCATAATCAGTGCATCTGTTCCCCGAAGCACCGGATTCCAGTCAAGCCCGAACCATTTTTTAAAAGCAATAGCCACAACACCAAAAGAGGGGTGGAGCAGAAATAACCACAGAATACCGGAAATCGCAGGCGCCACAGCATATGGCCAGATCAGCATGGTGCGGACAAAGGGTTTGAATTTCAGTGCCCGGTTTGCCATAGCAGCAATAAAAAGTCCGAATGAAATGGCGGTTCCTGCTGCGGAAGCGCTGAATATCAGTGTAATGAAAACAGACTTGAGGTAAAGAGGGTCTTTGAAAAGGGCAATATAGTTGTCAAACCAGACAAAGCGGCTGTGCAGTCCAAAAGGGTCACTGATCATAAAAGACTGGGCAAGACCCTGCACGGCCGGCCAATAGAAAAAGGTCAAGGTAACCAGTACCTGGGGCAGTATAAGAAAGTAAGGCAGAGTCCTGGATGTGAAATAAGATTTCTTTTTAATCATGGCTGTTAT
>JAAEMC010000974.1 GCA_024225895.1 Desulfobacteraceae bacterium
CCGGTGGACAGCAGCAGCGGATTGCCCTTGCAAGGGCCATTGTCATAGAACCGGATGTGCTTTTAATGGACGAGCCTTTATCCGCCCTTGACGAAAATTTGAGGGAGGATATGCGTAGAGAGATTGATAACCTTCAGCAGGATTTAGGGGTGACGACCATTTTTGTCACCCATGATCAGCGGGAGGCGCTGTCCATGTCAGATAAAGTCGTGGTCATGAAAGACGGATTCGTCCAGCAGGAAGGCGGCCCTGAAGAGGTGTACAATAACTCGGCAAACCATTTTGTGGCCGACTTTCTCGGGCATTCAAATTTTATCAACGCAATTGTTGATCAAAAAGAAGACAAATGGATCAATGTAAGACTGGAAGATAAGAATATTTGTCGTTGTATTACAACCGGAGAATTTAAAACCGATGAAAGAGCCGAAATCGTGATCCGGGCCCAGAAATTTATACTGGGTTACCAAAAAGATTTTATTGCGGATGAAAATATGAATGTCTTTTTTGGAAAAATCGTGGATCGCAGCTATATGGGAGGTGAAGTCAGCTATTTTGTGGAACTTGAAACCAAACAGGTGATGCATGTGATCAGCTTCGTCAAACGGACACCATATCGCAGAGGCGATGAGGTCTTTATGAAGGTGGATCCAGAGCACTGCAGGTTACTGAAAATCTAAAAAATCAACACATCACCATACGGCGAATTCAAATTAAAAAATAACTTAGAGGGCAAGTGAAAAGGAGAACTGCGTCCTCGTTTCGATTTAAAAAGGAATGTTTTGGAAAACCAATCCGATAAACGGTTTAAAAAAAGCTTTGATTGGATCAAAAAGAACCTGGACCCATTGAAAAGCTATATAGTCTTTGAAAATGATTTAAACAAACAGGACGACTCTATTTTATCCGAATCTTTTATCGCATACCAATATTTAAACGAAGATATGCTCACCTGGCAAAAGGTTTTTGATGTCAAAAAGTTAAAAGAATACCTGGTGATACAAATTGATCCGGGTAATGAAGAAGAGAAATTGGGGAAAATCATGGGATACGGATTTCCAAAAGAGACGGTATCGTATTTATATAAGGCAAAATCATAAATTGTAACGAATTTTTTAAGGAACAAGTTAATGGAAAGTAAGGATCGTTCAATGCACATAGAATTTACACATTCAGGAAAAAAGACTGACGTCAGCCTGGAGGCTTTAACGGGATCTGTGATTGAATTTCTTGAGATATATGGAACAAAGACACTCACAGGCAAGGAATTTTGCAGCATCACAGGAGAAGGATCGGGTGCCCAGAGATTTTCACGCCTTTTGGGAAAAACCGGATTTCCAAATGATCCAAAAGGATTTTTTACCCGAATTTTTTCACAGATTAATAACGGTGAAATCAAAATTATTAAATTAAACCAGGTTAAGATGCCCCATCTGATGTTGGTGGTAATTCTTGAGCAAGTCCTGCCGGGGAATGGATATATTTCCATAAAAGATACAGATCAGCTTGAGAAGACCACTCATATTTGTGTTCCCTCAAAAGACCGTGACAGGCTTCAGAAGGTAATTGAGACATATCCGGTCCGGTTGTCCCGCCATACCATTCGGCAGATGCTGGTATCAAAGGATGTGGCCTATCAATATCTGCCGTTTGTTGAAGAGTTGAATTCCACCGGCCATACCAACACCTGGATAGGACAGTTCCATGATGGTCTTTTAGAGCAAATGTACCAAAACCGGGTGATCTTTCTTTTAAATATGAGTTGTCCGGTATATTGCCGGTTTTGTTTCAGAAAACACAAAGATTCCAGAAATGAAACCAATCCGAGTGTGGAAGATGTTAAACAAGCTGCGCAACATGTAAAGGACTCACCTTTAGTTAAAGAAATCGTTGTCACCGGCGGCGATCCTTTCATGAACAGGGCTAATATGGCAGCAACAATAGATGGACTCATGCAAGTGGCCCATGTTCAAACCATCCGTCTGGCCACAAGATCCGTTGCCTATTATCCTGATCTTTTTCTTGAAAACGAATCCGCTTATTTGAAATACCTTAAGCAAAAGAGCTTTGAGCTTCAGCAGCATGGTAAGCGAATGGAAGTGGCCACCCATTTTATTCATCCGGATGAAGTGTCTCCTGAAAGTCTTGATATTATATCCGACCTGGTGAATCATGGTATCGCCGTATATATCCAGACCCCGTTTTTGAGTGATTGTAATGATAAAGGCCCCGAACTTGTGCGGCTGTTCAGCCTGTTAAGGGGAGCCGGTGCCGAGCTTCATTACCTTTATATTCCCTGCAGTCCCATACATGGAAACAGCATTTACTGGACCTCCCTTTCTGAGGGCATCAGCATTGCCAAACATCTTCGGGCCAATCTTTCTGACAGGGTTATCCCGAGAATCTGTACCGCCACTCCCATAGGGAAAATGGATTGGTACTCCAGTGGATGGGCAGTGGAACCGGTTGAAAATAAGGAAAATTTTATCTGGATCAGGACACCGTATACACCGGATTATTTTAAAGCTTTTGCACCCCTTGCCAACGAACTCGACAATATCCGGGTGAATGATGAAGGCACTATTGATATTCAGTATATGGCACAAATCGGCGATGGATCTTTCCTCCATGGGCCAAGACCAAAAAGGATTGTCAAAGCAAAAGAACCTGTCTTTGCCACGGATATCAAAACACTTAAATCAATGTTATGCAATGATCGGCAGACAGGGCATTCCATTGTGGACACAGGGTGCGAAAAGCTAAAACGTCTCCATAAAACCCGGGTGGAAATTGATATTAATGCGTCTGACATGGAATTCGATTACATTGGATCTGATGACCGGATTACGGATGTGATTATATCATCATCAGAAGATGCCATTGATTCCCTTTGGGCGATTAAAAAACTCATAAAACAGCTTGAGTATATCCCCCATGTCAATGCAGTCCGTTTGGTCAGCATGAAGTTCAACACAACGCCCGGGGCATATACCCGTGGTGTGATCAATACGCTTGGAGACTTGAATAAGCTAAGGGTGGTGAATCCTTTACGGCTGGAAATCGAAACCTGGTTTACCCTGACAGATGAGATCACCAAAGATCATGCAAAACTTGCCAGACGGCTGAACAATAAAGGAATAACCATATATTGCAACACCGCACTTTTAGGGGGGGTTAATGATCGGGATGAAGAGATCCACTCCCTTGCCCATAGTGCACGGAAAGCCGGAATAGAATTCCATCACCTTTATGTTGCAGGGCTTCCTATTCAGAATAAATGGAATATTGATCATCCAGTGGATTCCTATGATGTCATTGATATTGCCACCAAGGTCAGAAGAGAGGGATCCGGCAGAGAGGTCCCCAGGTATATTATCTTAACAACACTGGGCGAGGTGGACTATGGTTTGACCTCTTCTTTTGTTCATGTGAATGGTGAGGTTAAATTAAAGCTTGGTTGTTATGATATCACCTATTATAAGAGTTTGAATGAAAATTTTAAACTGATTGAAGGGATGACTATGGATGAAGATGGTTCGCCTGTGGTATCCATAAAAGGACTTATAAAAAATAACCGGTTTCCAATATCCTAGAACGAGTTAAGAATTATGATATATCCATATATTGCATTTAGTGACAAGATTAAGATCCAACCTGTTTTTAAAACTTTGGTCGGAGACCCGTTGGTGTTGGACCTGTCGGTTCATTCCACCCTTTTTGAGGCCATTGATGTCCGGGACCAGAAAGCCTTTCAAAACCTTTTGGATGAGCAGATGAAGGACCGTTATACCTGGGGCGTATCTTCTTATCTGGAAAACCGGGAAATTGTTCTTTCCCAGTGCCCGCAGATGGTTGAAGAACAGCGATTTTACCATCTGGGACTTGATATTATTGTCCCGCTTGGCACGCTTTTACATGCTCCTTTGGACGCAACAGTAGCGGAAAGTGGGTATGAGGCCGGTGAAGGCAATTACGGTGCCCATGTGCTACTAAAGCATGAAAGCCAGTACTTTGAGACTTTTTACAGCTTTTACGGCCACCTGAGCCGGCAAAGCCTTCCTTCGATCGGATGCGAATTTAAAGCGGGTGAATCATTTGCCAGGATCGGGGATTTCCATGAAAACGGTAACTGGTTTTATCATACCCATTTGCAGGTTATTACACAAAAGGGCCTGGATCAGGGATATATCTCAAAAGGATATTGTGCTGCCAAGGATTTGGCTGTGATGGATTTATACTGCCCGTCTCCACTTTCGCTGTTTAAGATTTAATAAGGTAGCGGATAAAAACAGAGATAAAATGGTCCAAAACCTGAACCTTCCTCAGATTGATCTCCTCCCGAATATGATCCACTTGGGATTGGGCCAGCCAAAGTAACCATTGACTCCCTTAAAAGAGATTGAAAGAACGGTCGCCCATGCCTTTTCCAAAAAGAACCGGCAGTTTCCTGCCTATGGGGAAGAGAAGGGTAATCAAACTTTCAGGTAAACGCCGGCCATTTTTTTGACCCATCATTATCCGGATACGGTAGACCCGGAACAATTGTTCATCACCAATGGAAATTCACATGCCTTGAATTTTATCTGTAATGTGTCACCCGCCAGGGGGATACGGTTTTGGTGGAGGAGCCCATCTATTTTGAGATAACTTCAAAACAAAATATTGAATTTTTGTTCAGTCGCCAAATAAGAAAAATGAAGTTCAAATTGGTCTGGATTCAACTGCCTGTCTATATTTTTGACTGATGCAGCTAGTTTTAAACCATTGACGATTATGATATTTATCGGGTCAAACTCCATAAGATTTTGACGGACTCGATTATTTCTTTTATGATGGTATTTTAAGCTTATTGTTTTAAGCGATAATTGCTGCATCTGAACAGGGGTAAGCACGACATGGCATTTATCAAGGATCTCTCCATCAGGATAAAATTTTTGCTTTTGTTAAGCACTACGGCTGTACTGGCATTGCTGCTGGTGTTTTTTGCCCTGATGATCAATACGAGATTAAGTGCCCGTAAAAGCCTGGGTCAGGAACTTTGCTTTATCGCTGATGTGGTTGCCAAAAACAGCGGGACTGCTTTGAATTCCCGTAATGAGCAGGCAGCATTGGAAAGTCTGATTTCCTTGTCTGCTAAACCTGAAATTGTCATGGCTGTTTTATATGATAAATCCGGTAGTCTTTTTTGTAAGTTCGTCCAACCAGGTGTTGATCCAAACCTGTTGATTGAGGACTTGGATAAAGCATATCCGGATAAGCAGGTTCTTGCCGAAACAAGGCTGTCCCCAAATGGAGCAACCCATTTTTTAGGAGATTATGTTCATGTCATCCGGCCGGTATCAGTTAACAAGCAAATTATCGGTACCATTCATTTAGTGGATAATATGAAGCAGGTAAAATCAAAGCTCAGTAATTATTATTGGGTTGTTCTGTTTGTTGTTTGTGTCACTCTGATAATCATCATGCTGCTTTCAGCAAAGATGCAAAAGATATTTGTAAAACCGTTATTTGGTTTAATGAAGACCATTAATGAGGTTTCCACCCAGAAAAATTATACGGTCCGGGTTAAAAAACACAGCAATGATGAATTTGGTATTCTCATTGATCATTTCAATAGTATGATTGAAGAGATCCAGGAGC
>JAAEMC010000975.1 GCA_024225895.1 Desulfobacteraceae bacterium
AGTGTACAGAAAATTTGGCTGCACACTTTTATTGCTGAACATCATCAGCTAAGACCTTACATCAGCCCTGCTTCTTTATAATATTTTTTCGCACCGTCATGCAGTGGTGCGGAAAGTCCGTCCTTAATCATTTCTTCTTTTTTCAGGTTGGCAAAAGCCGGATGCAGTTTTTTGAACTGGTCAAAATTTTCAAAAACCGCCTTAACCACTTCATAGATCACTTTTTCAGGAACCTTGGCAGATGAAACAAATGTGGCACCCACACCAAAGGTTTTGGCATCCGCATCCGTGCCGCGGTACATACCGCCGGGAATTACAGCACTTCTATAGTAGTCATTGTCTGCAACCAGCTTATCAATGGCAGGGCCTGTTACATTTACGATGACAGAATCACAGGATGTGCTTGCTTCTTTTATGGATCCGGAAGGATGTCCAACCGTAAATACGATGGCGTCGATTTTATTGTCGCAAAGGGCATTAGACTGTTCTGCGGATTTGAGCTCGGAAGCCAGCTTGAAATCTTTCTTTGTCCATCCAAAAGTTTTCATGACAACTTCCATGGTACCGCGCTGTCCTGAACCGGGGTTACCGATATTGACGCGTTTGCCTTTCAGATCTTCAAAATTTTTAATGCCGGAATCTTTGCGAGCCACAACAGTAAAGGGCTCGGGGTGCACTGAAAAAACTGCTCTCAAATCTTTATTGGGGCCTTTGCTGGCAAATTTACTGGTACCGTTCCAGGCATGGTACTGCCAGTCAGACTGGGCAACACCCATATCCAATTCGCCTGCTGCGATTGCATTGAGATTGTAAACTGATCCGCCTGTACTTTCAACGGAGCAACGGATGTTATGGACTTTTCTACCCTTGTTAACTAATCTGGCAATGGCACCGCCGGTCGGGTAATACACGCCCGTAACCCCACCGGTTCCAATGGTGACAAATGTCTGATCAGCGGCCTGAACAGGGGTGATACCCATAAAAAGAACCAAACCAAAAAGTGCTGCAATTAAAAAAACAATACCTTTTTTCATTCGAACCTCCAATTTGCTGTTCATTAAATTATGTTAATATTCTACCAAATTAAAAACATGTAATTACCTTTTGCTTAATGCTCCCCTTTTTCCTCCTTTTTGTTTTTTTGATTCTTAATTATTATTTTATGAATTTTCCAGCCAGGATGCCGCAATGGCCGGAAATTATTTGAGTCCATGTTCAGCGCTTATCAGAAGGCGGCTGTATCATTGATATATACTGCCTCGTAATAGAGCAATTTTCATACCATGCCCCTCTGGGTCACTCTGGCAAGGCTTTTAACGGATTTCTTCTGATTCAGGTGCGGTCAATTATGATGAAATGATCAATTCGAAAAAATGTATTATATGTGATGGAACCTGGTATTGGCCAAGTTAAGGGAAGTTAAGCGCCGTTGGCGTATATCATCAACTTTGACCATTTCATCAATATTTAAAATCGAACATAAAGGGAACAAGCGTCTTTTTGAGCATCAGAGGCACTGGGTTTTTTAAGTTACCACGTGTTATGTATCATTTCTTTGCTCAAAAGCAAAATAATTCTAAGATAAAAACAAACTGGCAATCTTTTTGCATTATTTTTTAAAAGATTTAGTTCTTAAAACGATAAAACAGCAAAATAAATTTGCTAAATAGAGAACGACATAGCGCCCTTCAGTGAATTGGGCTAAAACCGGATTGGTTTGATACCGATCTTTTTTTACTGAACCCAAGCGGCAGGATATACAAAATGCCTTCTTTCCATTTTTCCAACTTCCATTTAGAGGACGATACAAAGTATTTTCTCTATATAGGGGAATTGAAGAACCATGGGCTCAATCATTTTCTAAATGATGCCCTCCAGCGCATCTATGATGAAAAATTTAAGTTTATAGCCATTGTTCCGGATGTATTTGAGCAATACAATTATGATAATCTGATTGTCATCAACCCACTTATTGATGTCTATACCAAAAAATATGGTCCCAATGTGAGCTGCCGGGCGCCGGTAAGGGAATTTATCACAACCGTATCTGAAACCCGGGAAGTCAGGGACCTGATCCAGGAGA
>JAAEMC010000976.1 GCA_024225895.1 Desulfobacteraceae bacterium
CCTCTTTAATGGCAGATGCTTTCCTGATTTCAAGCCGCATGGAGGAATAAAATTTCAAGGCATTGCCGCCGGTGGTGGTTTCCGGGTTGCCGTAGACTACCCCGATTTTCATTCGGATCTGGTTAATAAATACTAAGGTGGTATTGGTCTTGCCAATGGTTGCGGTGAGTTTACGCAATGCCTGGGACATCAGCCTTGCCTGCAGCCCCATATGTGAATCTCCCATATCCCCTTCTATTTCTGAACGTGGGACAAGGGCTGCCACTGAGTCAACTACCATGACATCAACGCCGCCGCTTCTTACCAGCATATCGGCAATTTCAAGGGCCTGTTCCCCTGTGTCGGGCTGGGAGACCAGAAGCTCGTCACAATCAACGCCCAAGCGTTTGGCATAGGCCACATCAAGAGCGTGTTCCGCATCTATAAATACCGCAATGCCGCCTTTTCTCTGGGCTTCCGCCACTGCATGGAGTGCCAGTGTGGTCTTGCCCGAAGATTCCGGACCGTAAATTTCAATAACCCGGCCTCTGGGGTATCCCCCCACACCAAGGGCTTTATCCAATGCCAGGGAGCCGCTTCGAATAACCGGGACCGCCTCAATCTTTCTGCCGCCCAGTTTCATGATTGATCCCTTGCCGAATTGTCTTTCTATCTGGCTCATGGCTGTTTTTACAGCTTTTTCTTTTTCGCCTGTCTTCTCCATTGCGTTTTCTCCTAAAATAGCTCGAAAAAATATAAAATTTTTAAAACTACAGCCGTGAAAAGCCCGGCTGCAATATCATCTAAAACAATACCTGCGCCGCCGTTAAAACGAGTCTCAAAATATCTGATTGGCGGTAATTTAATTATATCAAAAAATCTGAAAATCAAAAAACCCGCTGCAACCGACAGCATAGTTATCGGCACCACGGTCATGGCCACCAAAAACCCGGCCATTTCATCAATAACAATGCAGCCGGGATCTTTTTGGCCCAGAAGACTTTCCGCCCTGTCTGCTATATAAACGGCCAACAAAATAAAGCCGACAGCATAAAATGCCGTTAACGCGGGATGCAGCCAAGTAAGAACCCATACAAGGGGAACGGCTGCAATGGTACCAAATGTACCGGGTGCAAAGGGAATTTTCCCTGCATAACACCCCGTGGCTAAAAACAGGACTGCCTTATCATTAAATGTCATGGCTTTTCAATCTATAATCTGGACTAATCCGTGTCAAGATTATTAATATCAAACCGTATGCATTCATATACCCGCTCCAGGGGAAGTTTTTCCTTTAAGGCAATTTTTTTGCACACCTCGTATTCGGGCAGATACCGGACGCAATTATCCGGGCCGGTTATTTTTTTAACCTGGATCTTACCAAAAGAGGTGTCAACAAAAGCTTCTTGCCTTTCAAGTACCCGCCTTTCACAAAGATGATACCGTACGCCCAATGTTGAGGTCTCGCTTAAAATCAGGTCTGCCAGCTCATGGCATTTTTCTTTGGTGCAGATCACTTCTATCTGAACGCCGGGACGGTTTTTCTTCATCTGTACCGGCACATAACATACATCTAAGGCTCCATGGTCCAAAAGGCGTTCCATGACAAAGCCTAAGATTTCAGGATTCATATCGTCCACATTGGTCTTGATCACAATGACCTGTTGTGCCTGCTCTTTTGCCGTATTTTCTTCTCCCAGCAGTATCCGAAGCAGGTTGGGAAGACTGGAGCCGGTTTCCCTTTTGCCCTTGCCGTAACCGGTCTTGGAAATAGTCATGTCCGGCAATGTTCCAAAATCAGAGGCAAGGGTGGTAATGACAGCAGCTCCCGTGGGGGTAACAATTTCTGTTGTGGCATCGGAAGTTGTCACAGGAATATTTTTTATAATAGCGGCCGTTGCCGGTACAGGCACCGGGAGCTTGCCGTGGGCCGTGTCGACAAATCCGTTGCCCAAAGGGATCTTGGATGCATATACTTTGGTGATGCCAAGGTATTCAGCAGATAAAAAACTTCCCATGATATCCACAATGGCATCAATGCCACCAATTTCATGGAAATGCACTTTATCCAGTTCTGTATTGTGAATTTTAGATTCTGCCAAGGCAATTTTTTCAAAGGCATCCAGGCTTTTTGCTTTCACCCAGTCTGAAACGTCGGCTTTTTTGATTAATTGGCGAATATCTTTATAATGGCGCGATGTTTTTTCATCATGGACATCCACAAAAAGGTTTACGCAGCGCAGATGGTGCTCCAATACGGTTTCGGTTCTTAGCACAAAGCCTGAAAGACATTTTGATAAGGTTTGCTGCAAATACGAAACAGGCACACCCAGGTCCACAAAAGCTCCTAAAACCATGTCCCCGGCAATACCGGAAAACATGTCCACATATGCGATCATTTTTTACTTTTCTCCTTTGGCATGAACCCTAAGAATTTCCAGCACCAGCTTTGTACTTTTTTCCATATCCTTTATATCAATATGCTCATTGACGGTATGGACATCTTTCATACCTGTTCCAAGAACCCCTGCCATAATGCCCTTGCCAAAAAGGATATTGGCATCCGCTCCACCGCCAACTGTTTTGCAATTAAGATCAAACTCGATATTACTGGCCGCTTTCTGAGCCAGCAATATCATGGGATGGTCTTTGGGGATATCTGTTCTGGGAAAATCCGGAATCACATCGATATCCACCTTTGGATAATCGGAATTACCCCGCATTGCTTTGACTGTTTCTTCAAAAGAGTCGGCAATGGATTGGGTAACAGCTTCCAATCTTGCGTTGTCATGGCTTCTGGCCTCACCTTTGATTTCAACAAATTCAGGTACAATATTGGTGGCTTCGCCGCCTTTGATGGTTCCCAGATTACAGGTCGTAATCTTATCTATCCTACCGATCTGAATATTTGCAATGGCTTTGGAAGCAACTAAAATGGCATTAATGCCTTTTTCAGGTGTGGCCCCATGGGCGGCCTGTCCATATACTTTTATATTGATCTTGTTGGCTGAGGGTGCTTTGGTCACAATACCCTGGTAGTCTGTTGAATCCAGAATATAACCAAATTTTGAATCCAGAAGCGTTAGATCCAGGTGTTTTGCCCCTATAAGACCAATTTCCTCGCAAACTGTGAATACAATTTCAACCGGCGGGCAGGGAAGGTTATTTTCTTTTACCACATCCATTACTTCCAGGATTATGGCAATGGCAGACTTGTCATCCGCACCCAAAATGGTATCACCGCTGCTTGAAAATATTCCGTTTTCACATTTAACTTTGACCCCGTTACCCGGCCCCACTGTATCCATATGGCCTGATAACAACAACGGTTCAACATCGGTATTGCCATTAAATTTTGCGATCATGTTGGAGCAGTCGCCCCCTGTTTTTTCCTTGGCATTGTCAAAAAATATTTTTGCCCCCATTTCCTTTAAAATTTTCTCAAGTTCCAGGGCAATTTTTTGTTCATGCCGCGAAATAGAATCAATTTCGCAAAGCTTTGTAAAACGCTGGGCAAGCCGTTGAGTATTGATCATATATTGCGCTCCTTTTTATGTAATTCATACGCATTAACGTCCGGGTCAGGTCAAAAGATTCATATATACTAAATTTATTTTTTTAATGCCAGCTTAACGTTGTATCCTGCAGGGCAATCTCATGTAACTTTTCTACATTAATGATTTCAAGCAGTTACGATTTAAAGGTAAA
>JAAEMC010000977.1 GCA_024225895.1 Desulfobacteraceae bacterium
GAGGCGCTACCCCAGCACGCCATTGCCAAAGAAAGTCCTGAGAGCAAAGCATAGGGAAACGTTATAATCGTAATATTTCACTACACAAAAAACATGAGCAACAAATGAAACCAAGGAATGCGAGCGGGTCATTGTGATCTGCCCCTTTGAATCCAATGTCAAATATTGTACTGATACAGCCGCCCATCAGGGATTTTTATCTAACCCAAAAAAGAACCATCCCCTATGGGCTTGCTTCTATTGCCGGGACATTGAGACGCCAGGGTTTTGATGTTGATCTTTTTGATGCCCTGGCATCAAAAAAAGCCAAAAAGATTCCTCTGCCCAGGGCATTTTCACAAGTTGTCCCCTTTTATGCAAAGACAGACCTTTCTTTATTTTCCCTTTTTCACCAGTATAAACATTTTGGATATAGTTTTGAACACATTGGAAAGTTTGTAAAAGATAAACACCCTTTCCTCGTTGGAATCTCTTCCTTATTTACGCCTTATTGCAACCAGGCCCTTAAAACTGCTGAAATGGTGAAAAAATTTTATCCGGATTGCAAAATTGTTTTGGGCGGGCATCATCCAACTTTATTTGCCGAAACTGTTCTCCAACACCCGGCAGTTGATTTTGTTTTACAAGGTGAGGGTGAATGCTCAATGCCCTTATTAGCAAAAGCACTAAAAAATAAAATGCCCCTTGAAGATATCCCGGGAATTGCGCTTAAAAGAGCGGACGGTTCCCTTTTTTTATCAGAGCCTGCATGGATGGAAGATCTGAATGACTACGGTAATCCTGCCATGGATCTAATCAACACCAAATTTTACCAACGCAATAATAAGGGTACCATTTGTGTGGTCGCTTCCAGGGGCTGCCCAATGAAATGCTCTTATTGCTCTGTCTCGGCCTCATCAAACCATGGCCCTTTCAGACAAAGACAGGTTAAAAGCATAATTGACGAGATCCAATCCCAATTGAAATTCAATGATATTGGTTTTATTGATTTTGAAGATGAGAACCTGAGCCTTAATAAAAAATGGTTTTTATCCCTTTTACAGGAAATACAGACCCTGTTTGCCGGAAAAAAGCTTGAACTGCGCGCCATGAACGGGCTTTACCCGCCAGCCATTGATGAAGAGATTGTTTTGGCCATGAAGAAGACGGGTTTTAAAACCCTGAATCTGTCTTTAGGTTCCACAGCAAAAGCCCAGCTTTCAAGATTCAGACGCCATGATGTTAAAGACGACTATGAAAAGGCTGTTTTCCTTGCCCGTAAATATGGTTTACAAACCGTGTCCTATATTATTGCCGCAGCTTGCGGGCAAGAAGCCCAAACCACAATAGATGACCTGCTATATCTTGCAGAGAAACCAACACTTGCAGGGCTTTCCATCTTTTATCCGGCACCGGGCAGCCTGGATTTTGCCCTTTGCAAAGAGAAGAACCTCTTGCCGGACCACTTTTCTTTAATGAGGTCAAGTGCATTTCCCATATCAGACCAAACAACCCGAATTGAAGCCATAACCTTGATGCGGCTTTCCCGAATCTTAAATTTTATGAAGCATCTAAAAGACACAGGCTGTGACCTGCCGGAAGCACAGCCCTGCAGCCAGGATTCCATTCACTCCCAAAATGACAGACAGGCTGTCAGCATAAAACTATTGGCATGGTTCCTTTTTGACGGGGTGATAAGGGGCGTTGAAAAAAACGGGGTAATTTATGAACATATCATAGACCTGCGGTTGAGCCGGTCATTTATTGAGCAATTAGACTTTTCGTGCATCAAAGGGATTACTTGTGGGGCAACTTAATTTTATTGGATTTATACGCTCTTGTGATCTTGTCCTTATGATAATAAAGCGAATCCAACGAATAAAGCGCAAGAGCAATCCAGATCATTATAAAGGTAAAGAGCTTTTCTTTTGAAAAGGGTTCTTTATAAAGAAATACGGCCAGAAGAAATGAACAGCAAGGGGCGATATACTGCATAAAGCCCACTGTGGTCATGTGGGACCGTTTGGTGCCTATGGTAAAAAAAAGCAATGGCAGGCCGGTCACAAGGCAGGTAGCCACAAGTAGGATGTCTGTTGAAAAAGAGACATGGAACATGGCACCGGCTCCTTTGATTTCAAGCCAGAAAAGATAGGCAATTGAAGGCAATGAAAGTATCAAGGTTTCCATGCATAACCCTGGTAAGGGCAGGACAGGTATGAGTTTATGTATCAGCCCGTAAATACCGAAAGAAACGGCAATGGCAACAGCGATCCAGGGGAACTGGCCAAGTCCGATGGTATAATACAAGACGCCCAACAAAGCAATGATGAGGGCCGCCATCTGAAATTTTCTCAACTTCTCCTTTAAAAAACAGATCCCTAGTATGACCATTAGCAAAGGGTTGATATAATACCCTAAACTTGCCTGCAGGACCTGCCCGTGGTTGACTGCCCAAATGTACAAATACCAGTTAAAGCCCAAAACAAGGGTGCTGATTAATAAAATCAAAAAATAGACCGGCTTTTTAACAATTAATACCAGTTCATTGAATCTTTTTTGCATGAAAATTATTCCCAAAAGAAAGATCAAAGACCATAAGGTTCTATGAACCAGAAGTTCAAAAGCCGGGACATGGGATAATAATTTCCAGAATACCGGGCTTAGTCCCCAAACCAGATAGGCCGGCAAAAGGTAAAAAATACCACTTAGTGACCTGCCTGTTTGCTGTAAATCAGGATCTGACAAAGAGATCTTCCTTTATATAATTTTAATTGGCTGTGTTCCGGGCCTGATGTTCTTTTACATGGAGAGCGATAAGAGATTGCACCATGCCGGCAATCTTTTCTTCTTCCATGTGGATGAATGCCGAACAGGGGATTTCATCCAAAATTTTAACTTCTATTTCGTGTCTGCCATGAAAATGCAGGGTATGTTTGGGCAGAGCATCTTTTGTGTTATTTATCACAACCGGCTGAATCGGAATCCGTTTTTTCTTTGCCAGGATAAAGGCACCCGGTTTGAAGGGTTTTAAAATCCCGGTTTTGGAACGGGTTCCTTCCGGGAACAGGAACAAAGAACATTTTTTATCCAAAAGCCTTTCACATTCATCCATCATTTTTTCAATGCTCTTTTTATCCCCTCTTTTGAGTTTAACATATCCGTTGAGCAGCATGTTCCACCCAATAAAGGGCAGTTTGAAAACAGCTGTTTTAGACACCCATCTGAACGGGAAAAAAAGACCGAACAACACCAGTATGTCCAATTGGGATTGATGGTTGGAAACAAAAATATACTGCTTTGACAGAGACAGTTTTTGCCGTCCTTCTATGTGAACAGACCACAGCGGCATCAGCCAAATATAAAGGGATGCCCAAAACGAGGCAAACAAATTTAAAATTACCAACCGCCTATCAAAGAGAACAGTGATTAAAAAAAGTAAAAAGGA
>JAAEMC010000978.1 GCA_024225895.1 Desulfobacteraceae bacterium
CTTTAATGGGCAGCTCGTTCTTGTCAATGATAGAAAATCCGAATCGCTTAAAAAAATCAGTCCGGTAGGTCAGGGTAAACAAGGTTTTGATTTTAAAAGAGGTCGCTTCCTGGATGGCGCGATCCACAAGAAAAGTACCAATACCGGCGCCTGTATGATCCTGGGATACTGCAAGAGATCGGATTTCTGCCATATCTTCCCAGCAGAACTGAAGGGCACAGCATCCCACGACCTTTTTTGTTTCGTCATCCTCAAAAATCCAGAAATCTCTGAGATGATCATAAAGCTTAAACAAAGGTCTGGCCAGCAGTTCTCCTTTTTTACTATAGAATTGGAGTAGAGCGTGAATGTCATTTACATCATCAAGTAGCGCTTTTCGTATCATGATTTATCCTTTGTCTTAATCAAGGCTTTAACAGCTTTGGCTTCTCCTTTTGTAAGGGTCTGGCCAGTATTCGGATCCATGTATATCATTTTTGTCCCATCCGGTATATCAAAATATTGATAGGGCTTATCTGAAAGGTATTTTGTTATGTAATCCACCCATATTGGTAAAGCGGCTTTTGCCCCGGTTTCATATTTTCCAAGAGATGTTGAATCATCGTTTCCTACCCAGACACCCACTGCAATTTCAGGGCTGAATCCAATGAAAAGCGCATCTTTATACTGGTCGGTTGTCCCGGTTTTTCCAGCAATATCCTTTTTAATTTTGGCGGCTTTTGTTCCGGTCCCTTCATATATGACTGCTTTGAGTATATCCGTTATAATGGCAGCATCAACCCTGGACATCACGGCTCTTTTCTTGGGAATGTTTTTAAAAATGATTTTTGAATGGATATCGGTAATTTTTTTTATTGAAAAGGGTTCGAGCCCAATGCCGGTATTTGCAAATGGAATGTAGGCACAGGTCAGCTCAAGAAGGTTGACTTCACTGGTTCCTAAAGCCAGGGAAAGATTGGGGGCAAGAGGGGATCTTATACCGGCACCGACAGCAAATTCAATTGCGCTTTCAGGCGTTATCATTTCCATTAACCGGGCTGTCGGGGTGTTTTTGGATAGAGCAAGGGCTTTTCGAAAGGTCATTTCTCCGGAGTATTTTTTGGAGAAATTATGAACCTCCCAACTATTGTTTTTGCTGATATGATAGAAGAGCGGTGCATCAAGTAAAATACTGGCCTGGGAAAAGCCTTTCTGCAAGGCCGCAGCATACACAAAGGGTTTAAATGCGGATCCCGGCTGCCTTTGAGCCTGGGTGGCCCGGTTGAATTTGCTGTGGTCAAAAGATCTGCCGCCAACCATGCTTATAATACCGCCGGATCGAATATCAACAGCAATGAGAGCTGCTTGCGGTTTGGGGGCGGCAAACCCATTTTTACTCATTCTGTGTTCAAGGGCAGCCATGTATTTCTGGATAGATTCATTTGCTGTGGCCTGGAGTCTGGTATTTAAAGTGGTGTAAATGTTAAGCCCATTTTTATAGATGGATTTTAAATCAAACTGTTGTTTTAATTTCTTTTTGATATGTTCAACAAAGTATGGCGCAATACTTTGTTTGCCTTGTGATTTAACAACATAAATCTCTTTTTTTCGGGCAATTTCATAGGATTGCTTAGAGATCATTTCGCAGGATAGCATCTGGTGTAATACCGTGTTCCGTCTTTTTTCGGCAATACCGGGATTGTTGATGGGAGAATAAATCGAGGGGGCTTTGGGCAACCCGGCAATCAAAGCTGCTTCATCCAATGTCAGCTTTGAAACATTTTTATTAAAATAGGTCCTGGATGCCGCTTCAACCCCATAGGCACCTGATCCAAAATATACCTGGTTTAAATAAAGTTCCAGGATTTCATTTTTGGTATATCTTCTTTCGATTTGAAGGGTAAGAATTGCCTCCTTAATTTTTCTGAGCACACTTTTTTCAGGTGTTAAAAAAAGTGTTTTGGCCAATTGCTGGGTAATGGTGCTGGCACCCTGCCGGAATTCACCTGCCATTATATCTGTGACAATTGCACGTAAAATTGATTTCATGTCAATGCCCGAATGTTTAAAAAAATCTCTGTCTTCTGTCGTAATCAAGGCATTTATTAATGTGTCGGGCATTTTGTCAATTGTGGCGGGAAATCTTTTTTCCGTATAGAAACGTGTGATGATTTTTCCATCATTGGAATAGACAGTTGTCACAGCGGAAGGCTTGAATTGTTTTAATGAATTAATCTGGGGCAGATCGTGTAAAAGACTGAAAAATGCTCCTGCTGCAATTCCTGAGAATACACCTGCAAAGGCAATCAGGAGAAAGATCCAGTTTTTATATTTGAGCATCAGGATTTCACAAATTTAGTAACAGCCTTATTAAAATCTTCATCGGTAAAGGGTTTGTGCAGGATCTTATTGATCCCGGATTTTGTCAGGACCGAATTGTCGATCCGTATATCGCCGTCTTTTTCCTCGACAAAGTCGCTTTGTGTCGTAATCATCAGTATGGGTAAATCCTGCCGTGTGAATTTTCTGCGGGCTTCACGGGTGAGTTCCAAGCCACTGATATTGGGCATGTTCAAATCCGTGATAACCAGATCCGGTTTTTTTGAAATGATCTGAGGAATCGCTTCCTCCGGCTTATCAAATAATACAGGTTCAAACCCTAGGGCAATCAATTTGTTTTGATAAAGTTTGAGCATCATTTTGGAATCGTCAATCACATAGATTTGTGCACTTGATTTTTCCAGATCCTTATCTTTCACAACATTCTTTTCAATATTTTTGACAAACTCTTTTTGCCCGATTCCTTTTAAGTGTTTTAAAAAGTTGTCTCGGGTTATTGGGTCCGCTTTAGTGGAGACATGCTTTTGTGCCAGGTCTAAAAAAGATTCTTCTTTGACAAGGAAATTAAAAATATTGCTGGACTCGGCATCAATTAAAGCCGCCACCGCATTCTGGGAATCATCCGACCCTTCACGAACAATATTTTTAAGCCCGGCTACCAATGCTTTGGTAAGGTTGCCGTCGATGGCTCTAGCAGCACTCATTCTAACCGCTTCAATGGGATCCTGGAGTCCCTGGGCAAGGCATATGGCTGTTCTTGGAGAAGGGATTCTTTCCATGGCCTCATAAGCTGCCTGGCGGATATTGGCATCTTCAGGCTGGGTGTTGATAATATCTAAAATGGGGGAGATGGCAGCCTGATCGCCGATGTAGCCAAGTGTGGTTAGTAAATGGACAAGATAGTCTGCATTTGCATTTTTAAATGCATTGGTCAAAATCGGAACCGCTTTAGTACCCAGCTTCATAAGCTGGTCAATTGCAGTATCCCGGACAATGGTAATGTCGGAACTTAAGAATGAAGCCAGTTTATCAAGGGAATAGATGTCCTGGATTTCAGCCAATGCTTCCACTGTCAGCTTACTCGCCTCTTCATCCTGACCAATAAAACCGCACATTGTATCCACGGCTTCTTCGGTACCTATTTCTGAAATGGCGAATATAGCAGCCCTTTTAATCTCATTATCATCCTGTCCCGCAATTTTTGCAAGAGCAGGCAAGGATCCTGTAAGTCTCAGTCTCCCAAGGGATTTAACCGCTTGAATCACGATATTCGGGTCTGCGTCTTCCAAAATTATTTTTTCAAGAACAGGTCCCACTTCTGTCAAAATGAGATCGCCGCTAGCCTTGAGAAAGAGTAACCGGGCTTTTTTTTCATTATTCGTGATGTACTTTATAACAAGATCGGTATTCCCATATGCTTTATCTAAGATCAGCTCATATAATGCATCCTGGATATCCGGGTTGGAAATTTCAATTTTGGTTAAATACTCCAACAAGGGGAAAACAACTTTTTCCGGACCTTTTGCCAGTTCTAAAAGTGCATCTTTTTGAACTTCAACTGCTATATCCGAGTCTGAGGCGAACTGGAGCAATGCTTTTGCTTTTACAATATCTTCTTCTTTTAAGCAAAAAATCAACTCTTCAATAAAATCTTTAGCACTAATTCCACCCATAGTAACTGCCTTTCCTATTCTTTAAATTGATAGAAAATGGAATTGAGATATTTTTGTGAAACAAATTTGTCAGAATCATTTGCAAGAGATTCTGTGGATCCGATTAAAAGATAACCATCCGGCTCCAATACTTTTGCAATGTTACTGTAGATTTTTTTTCTGTCCTCGCTGGTAAAATAAATCATCACATTCCTACACAAAATAATATCAAACTTCCCCATCCCGACAAATGGTTTCATCAAATTCATCTTTTTAAATTGAGCCATCACCCTGACTTCATCTTTTATCCGGAAACGGTCTTCCTGAGGGGAAAAGAATCGGTTCAGTCTTCTGACATCCAATCCTCGCGCAACTTCAAACTTGTTGTAACTCCCGTAACTGGCCTGTGCAATGGCGGCATCCGATATATCTGTACCCAAAAGGCGAATATTATAAGAGGGTGTGGTAACGCCCATCTCTATCAGGACCATTGCGATGCTGTAAATTTCCTGTCCTGTTGAATTGGCAGCGCTCCATAATCGGATACTTGGTTTTGCCCCCGGCATTTTTTTAGTTCGCTTGTCAATCAGGTCTGGGACAATTTTATGCTGGAGCAGGTTGAAGGGTGTTTTATCCCTGAAAAAATATGTTTCATTTGTTGAAATAGCATCGATAATTTGATTTTCAATTTCTTTTTTAAAATCAGATTTAGATTTTCGGAGTAAATCCATATAGTTAGAGCAGCCAAGTTTATTCATCAAAGGACTGAGCCGGGTTTCCAATAGATATTCCTTGCCCTTCTCAAGGGCTATTCCTGAAATATCAAGAATATACTTTGAGAAAACCTTAAATTCTTCTGGGGTTACTTTTGCTTTAGCCATAACCTTTGATAATTAATTTAATGGTTATTAAAGAATAATGGTTTTGATTATTTTTTCAGCAATTTGCTCTAACGGTGCCACGATATCAACGATTCCTGTCTCAATGGGTTCCTTGGGCATACCAAAAACAGTGCAGGTCTCTTCGTTCTGCGCAATGATGGTACCGCCAGTATTTTTCATGTCCATCAGGCCTTTTGTCCCATCGGAGCCCATGCCCGTCATAATCACTCCAGTTGATCTTCCCACATAATGTTGGGCTATTGATCTGAAAAGGTAATCAACAGAAGGTTTGCAGGAATTTTCCGGTGGGTCATCCGTTATTTTTATTTTTCGCGTTATGCCGTCTGCTCCGGCAATGATTTTCATTTGTTTTCCACCAGGGGCAATTAAGATTTTTCCAGGCAGTATTACATCCCCGTCCTCTGCCTCTTTGACTTCCAGTTGGGTTTTTGAATTAAGACTATTGGCAAGAGATGCGGTAAACATAGGCGGCATATGTTGTACAATCAAGATCGGTGCTTTGATACTTGACGGCAGCATGGGGATCATTTTTGTCAATGCATTGGGGCCACCCGTGGATATACCTATACCAATAATTTCTGATTTTGATTTTCGGATAGGTGTATCCGGTACTTTAATCGGGGGTTTTCTAACAACGGGTCTTGCTGGTGACGATTTGGATGCGATTTTACCTCTGATTCTCAGCCTGGTTTCCCGCTGCCGTTTCAACGCTTCGATGATTGGTACAATGGCATCTTTAACCTTTAAAAGGTTGTCTGCCATCTTTCCTTCATCTGGTTTGGGAACAAAATCAAAGGCACCCAGTTCCAAGGCCTTAATCGTCATTTCACTGCCTTTATGGGTCAGCGTGGAAAGCATAACGACAGTAGGTGAATCTGGTTCTTCCTGCAATGCTTTTAGAACTTCGATGCCATTCATTTCCGGCATTTCAATATCAAGGGAGATCAAATCCGGTTTTAAGGTTTTGATTTTTGATAGGGCGATTTTCCCGTTGTTGGCAGTACCGACAACCTCAACGCCTGGTATTTCTTTGAGGACATCACCTACTATTTTCCTGTAAATAATTGTGTCATCTACAACCAGCGCTTTAATGGGTTTCATTATTCCTTTAGTACCTCATTAATGTCCAATATGCCAATTAGTTTTTGTTCGGTTTTTAGAACGCCTTGAAAAAATTTTCCCTTTACACCGCCAATATTCGAAGGTGCCGGTTCCAGGGCATCGAGAGTAGTGGATACCACGTCACTGATTGAATCAACAAGCAATCCAATGTGTTCATCTTCAGAATTCACAATGATGTTTCTGTTGTCTTTAGTTTTGGCAACCGCTGAAAGACCGAGTTTTTTACTCAGGTCAATAATGGTTACAATTCTGCCCCTTAAATTAAGAATTCCATTAATATAATCGGCAGACTGGGGAACTTGGGTTATATCAAAATGTTTGTTGATTTCCTGTATATTCAGTATATTGATGCCGCAAAGAGCACCACCAACGTAAAAAGTAGAGAATTCTTGTTCATCAAAAGAAGCATCCTTGGTCTTAGCGGCCATTTTTTTCTCCTTAAACTTTAAAGGGATATCGTATTATTTCAGATTCAGATGTTGCCTGACGATTTTCATGAGTTTTTCTCTGTCAAGTTTGATCTCGTATTCATCAATACCAACGGTTTTTCCTTGTTCAATATGGGCTTCACTTGCCAGAGAAGTTAATGCAATCACCTTAAGATGGTTGTATAGAGGATCAGTTTTAATTTTTGAAGTCAATTCAAAACCATCCATATTCGGCATTTCAAGGTCAGTAACGACTATATCTATTTCGTCGACTCTTTCTTTAAGAAGCTCCCAAGCGATCAGACCGTCTTCTGCTTCAATAACCTTAAAGCCATCTTCTAACATGAATGCTTTAACTTGATTCCTGAAGAAGGCTGAATCTTCAGCAAAAAGAATGATTTTTTCGCCGTCTTCAGACATCTCCGCTTTTATTTCCGCTTCCTTGGCAAACCACTCTGGATTTAATTCCTTCACCAACTCAAAGATGTCAACCAATAATGTCGTATGGTCGTTAATGATCATGGAACCTGTGATGGATTTTTGCCTTAATGTACTTTCATCCAATTCCAGATTAACTTCAAGGGCATCGACCGGCGGGGTTACCATTAAGCCAAGTTCTCTTTCTTTGACTTTAAAAACAATGACTTCCTGCTGTTCTCTTTTAGGTAGCGTGTTAAAATCCGCGACTTGTGAAATTTCGTAAAGAGGCAAAGCACCTCCCCTGTATTGAATCACTTTTCTATCACCGATTTGTTCAATATCTGTGGTTTTAATTCTTTCGATCCTTTCCACAAGGTTCAATGGCGCAGCCAGGTATTCCGACTCATCATTCCTGAATGTTAAGAGGGCTGCTTTATCCTTGCCGGCTTCTAATTCGTCTTCAGCCGATTTAGCCATCTGGCTTGCTTCAGAAATAGCTGAAAGTTCTGCGATCTGGGCAAGGTTTGAGATATCCAGTATTAATGCTACCTTGCCATCTCCCATGATGGTGGCGCCTGCATAGGCAGCGCATTTTTTTAAGTGCCTTCCGACTGGTTTGACAACGATTTCTTCAGAATCATGTAAATTATCAACCACCAGCCCGTATTTAAATGCACCAGCAGACACCACAGCAATATTCAGTGCACTGGCGGAACGATATCTACGATCTTTCTTGAGCCTTTTGCTTTTGTCTTCCTCGGTGTCCGTGTCCTGGATTACATACCCGCTATCAGAAATCATATGCTGTTTGGAACGCCTGTCCGCAACGTTGCTTCTCCTGTCAGCACGTTCTTTCTTTTTGACCGGATCCCAATAGGTCCTTTCAATGTCAAGAATTTCAGCCAGATTGATCAATGGAAGCAGTTCTCCTCTTAATCTGACCACTGCAGCATCCCCAACCATTTCAATTTTTTCTTTTACTTGTGCGGCAGGGATTCTGAGCAATTCGTTTAAGTTCACCTGCGGAACAGCATATCGTTCTTTGCCCACTGAGGTAATCTGGCTTGGAATTATAGCCAGTGTGAGCGGTAGTTTGATCTGTATGTCCGTCCCTTGACCGGCAGTGGAATCAAGTTCAATAAGTCCACCAAGGGTTTCAATATTGGTTGTTACAACATCCATACCAACGCCTCGCCCGGATACGTCCGTAACCTCTTCTGCAGTGGAAAACCCGGGTAAGAAGATGAGTTCCATCTTGTTTTTAGATGACATTTCTGCAACCTGCTGTTCTGTGATAAGGCCTTTGTCAATTGCAGAAGCAGCAATTTTCTCCGGGTGCAGGCCTTTGCCATCATCCGAAATGACGATGTTCACCTGGCCTGCATCATGGAATGCTTTAAGGGTAATTGTACCGGTTGGTTTTTTCCCTGCTTGTTCTCGTTCGGCAGGTAGCTCTACTCCGTGGTCAACAGAATTTCTTACCAAATGGGTTAATGGATCGTTGATTGATTCTAAAATTGTTTTATCCAGCTCGACTTCTTTGCCTTCAATAACCAGATCAATGGATTTGCCAAGCTGCTGTGAAAGGTCTCTTACAACCCGTGTGAATTTGTTTAAGATGTTGGCAATAGGCTGCATTCGTGTTCTCATAATCGCCTCTTGAAGTTCAGAGGTGATCATATCAATCCGTTGGCTAGACAATTCCGTGGCTTTCTCGTTTGAAGAGTTGATGCCCTGCAAAAGTTGATTCCGGCTTAGGACAAGTTCGCCGGCAAGATTCATCAGAGTGTCAAGAAGACCAACGTTCACCCGCAGAGATGTTTGCGGTTTCTGACCCACATGGATGTCTTTTTCAATTTTTGAAGGTTGTTCCTTTGCTTGGGCTTTTACCTTTTTTGGTTTTTGGGCAACCGGTTGGGCCGCAGCCGCAGGCTTAACAGCCTCTTGCTTTTGCGGTGTTGTGGCTGCAGCCGTCTCTACTTTAGGCGGTACAGGAGGTGCCGGAGGTGCAACCGGTTGGACAGATGTTTGTTCTAATGACGGCATTGTTTCAGGCACTGCACCCGAGTCAGTTATTGATGAAGAGATCATTTCGTCCGATATGGGATGAATGTATTGCTTATCGATATCAAAAAGGGTTTCTGTCATATCATATTCAATAATTGAAGCAAACAAGACTTGAAAAGGGATTCTATTGGGAACAGCTCCTTCAGAGAGTAATCCAACCGATTCAAAATCAATCCGTGAATCAATGATGGTACCTGTTTTTTGGAGGCTGTTCAACACTTCTATGGGATTCTTATCCTTTCTTTGAATGTCATTGATTAAGTCATATTCAACTAGAAAAAGATTTTTGCCTTCACCTTTGTATCGTTCTATTTCAAAAAGGGAAATAGCTGGAAAGACTCGGCCGTCTTTAAGGGCAATGTCCACGAGTTCATTGACAATATCTTGTTCATCTTCCGGAAGAGAAGATTTTGTCACTTTCTCAAGGGCCTCGACGTGATCTGAAATATCCTGATCATTACTTGTTTCTATGTTTCTTAAAAGACTTTCAAGTTTATCAAACCCTTTTAAAAGGACACTTATTTTTTTTGAATCAGGTGTTAGTTCGTTATTACGAATAAGACCCAGAACATTCTCAAGGCTGTGGGCGAGATCCTTAATGGTTGTAAGGCCCATAAAACCTGCACCACCTTTAACGGAGTGTGCTGCCCTGAAGACATTGTTTACCAAATCAAAATCTATGTTTTCCCCACCTTCTTCAATTGTTAAAAGATCACTTTCAATGTCCGTAAGATGGTCCAGTGATTCTTCAATATACATCTGTAGGGTTTCGTCATCTTCAAACATTGTTAATCTCCTGAAAGGGTTTTAAAACCGAAATGGTAAAAATTTGCCTAATATTAAATAAACTACAAAAGATATATTAAAAAGTCAAACGGTGAATTATCAAAATTAAGGTCATACAACCTGCTTATGTCAATTGATTTAAGGATTTTTTGATGATAATTTAAACGATTTAAAGGAAACCGAATTGATCTTATTGTAAAATACAATGGTTTGTTTGTCAAAAGATGATTATAAAAATTATGCTTAAAACTGCTTATGGGTATCGCTTATGTTTTGCGAATAATATCGTTGATGCCACATGAGGTCTCAAATTGCATGATCACCGTTGTGTTTGGGTGGGCCTGATCAATTATATTTCCATTGATATCAAAGAGTTTAAAAACGTCAATTCTGATCGTCGGTCTTTTCGGAGAGAGTATTTCAATTCGATCATCTAAAGTAATTTTATTCCTGACTTCAATCAGATGCTTTGACGGTGCTGCTTGCGCTTTTACCTTGCCGATAAAACTGTGAATTTTTCCGCCATGCAGGTTCTTATAATTTAAAGACATATCGTCTTTGCTTTCAAAATAAAATCCGGTACAATACTTTCGATGGTAGACTTGCCCCAGTTCTTCAATCCATTCAGGATTAAGATGAAATTCTTCTGGATTCTGAAGGTAGCTATCAATGGCCTGACGATAAGATTTTATGACTGCCGCAAGATAGTTAATTCCCTTCATTCGGCCTTCTATTTTAAAAGAAGATATCCCGGCATTGATGAGTTCGGGTATATGTTCAATCATACATAGGTCTTTTGAATTGAATATATATGATCCTCTCTTATCTTCCATCAATGAATGATATTCATTGGGCCGTTGCTCCTCTACCACTGAATATTTCCATCGGCATGGATGACTGCAAAATCCTCTATTGCTGTCCCTGTTGCTTAAAAAATTGCTTAAAAGGCATCTGCCGGAATATGATACACACATGGCACCATGGATAAAACATTCTGTTTCAATTTTTGAATATTGGCTAATTTTTTTTATTTCTTTTAGGGAAAGTTCCCTGGCAAGGTTCACCCGCTTAATCCCTATTTTTTCCCAGAACAACACGGCACTGTAGTTTGTGGTATTGGTTTGAGTGCTCAGGTGGATATCTATGTGGGGAATGATTCTTTGTGATAACAAGATAATACCCGGGTCTGAGATTATAATCGCATCTGGCGCTATTATCCCTATCTTTTCCAGGAATGTTTCAATCAGTTTTTGCTCATGGTTCCTTGAGTATATATTACAGGCCAAATACACTTTCACATTATGCTTATGGCAAAATTTTACTGCTTCGATTAGCTCTTGATCAGAAAAATTACCTGAAAAATTTCTTAAACTAAAGTTTTTTCCAGAAAGATATATAGCATCCGCACCAAAATGAACGGCAATTTCAAGCTTTTCAAAATTTCCAGCAGGTGCCAATAGTTCAGGTTGTAAAGGCGTGTCTGTCATTGTGTTCCACGAATTATATGGTACCCCCGGCAGGAATCGAACCTGCGCACATGGATTAGGAATCCAATGCTCTATCCACTGAGCTACGGGGGTGTGTTGTTTTTATTCCACTAAAAGTTTTTGGCCGGGGAATATTTTACTTCGTTTAGTTAGATGATTCAAGGCAAGAAGGCGGTCAAGACTCATTTTATATTTTTTTGCTATGGAAAAAGGACTGTCTCCAGTTTTTACCCAATAAGTTACGGCCCCCTGCTTTTGTGATGCGGGAATTTTTCCTTTGCTGGAAGTAATATACAGAGTTTGGCCAATATTCAATTTTGTGCTGGAAAGATTATTAACAGATACTATATGTTTGGTTGTTGTGGAAAATTTTCTGGCTATAATCCAGAGATTATCCCCCCGTTTAACTTTATAGGTAATCTTTTGACCTGGTTTTATTTGGGTTTTGGTTCTAATAGCCGGTCTTTTTGTCACATGCCCTTTGGAGGGGATTTTAATAACCTTACCAGCAATTAATTGATGTGACTTGTATATATGATTGGCTGATGAGATTGATCTGATAGATGTTTTATATTTTGTCGCGATACCTGACAGTGTTTCCCCTCTTCTAACCCTATGATATACGTAGGTCTGCGGTTGAGAATAGGATGATTTGATTTTATCAAGTTTTGCTACAAAAACATCTGCTTTATCAGCAGGGATCTTAAGATTGTAAGTCTTAGGTGGCAGCAGTGCATATCTAAGCTCCGGGTTGAGTTGCTTTAAAACATTTGTCTTTTCACCGATTTCTATAGCTATGTCTTTGAGCCGCACCTGTTTATTGATAGCATAAGTTTTATACTCTATGGGTGATAAAGTATGGGTTGTGTCAATGTTGTATTTTTCCAGATTGTTAACAATATGGAGCGTTGCAAGAAATCGTGGTACGTATCGCCGTGTTTCTCTAGGAAGGTTCTGGTAAAGATCCCAGAAGTTATCAAGATAATTTATCTTTTGTCTGCGGATTATTTTGAGTACTCTAGCTTCCCCGCAGTTGTAACTGGCAAGCGCCGTTGTCCAATCTCCAAATAGATTGTGCAGTTCTTTGAGGTATGCAATGGCCGCTTTTGTCGCTTTTTCAGGATCCAAACGTTCATCTATATAATAGTTACGGTTCAAACCGAATTTGTATCCGGTGGAAGGAATGAACTGCCAAAGGCCCAATGCTCTGGCCTTAGAAAGAGCACGCGTTTTGTACCCACTTTCAATCAAAGGAAGCCAGGATAGTTCTTCGGGAAGTCCAGCTTTTTTCAGTTCAGATACGATATAGGGCCGGTACAACCCTGACCTTTTTATAGATTCGGTAAAAAATCTTTTTTCCGGGCCTGTTAGTCTTTTAATCTCTTTTTGAACATGATTATTTAATATAATGGGGATTTCATTGTATTGTCCCGTCACAACAGTCTGACGGGAAGCATAAATCTCAAGGATTCGTTTCGATATCAGAAATCGAATATCTTCTTTTTGCTGATTGTATTCAGGAAAAACTTCTAAATCAAGTGCAAGAATCGAATCATAGGCAGAATCAAGATTGGAAAGAGCCTCTTCTATTTTTCCTTTTTCCCACATCAACTGGGCATAATTACATAGCTCCAGCGCATGATCGATCTTTTCCTGTTCTGATATTTTTTTGTCAGATGGTGTTGCTTTGTCGTCAATAGAAACAACTGGTGGATTTACCTGATTCGAATTTTTTGAACTGGTATCAATGGAAGTCTTTGTTTCAGCGTTGGCCTCTTTAACAAAAGGCTGGTTATTGTCCAAAGCTACTGAATCAGCAGGTTTGGGATTCTGGAATGAATTATCAATGGTTTGGGTTGGGTCTATTGTAGCAGTCGTATTATAGGTTTGTTGGCATCCAGCAGTGATCAAAATCAGAAGCATGGGAAGCAGAAAATGAAATTTATTCATGGCCGTATTTTTACCTTATTATGGAACTTCCTTTAATTAAAAAACTTTTGTGATTTTATTATATAATGTAGACGGTTATGTCAAGTATATAAAGGGATTCTTTGAAGTAAAGTGAGGTTGGAACAGATTTTTGAAATGCAAAAATAAAATATTGTATTCATAATAAAAATAGGATACTATCTTTCGATTGTGGAGTTTGAAATGATTTGGTCGTTTTGTGGTGGATAGTGAGTTGCACCTAATTGTGAACCAAAACAGAGTAAAATGAAGGTTTCGGGAGTTATTATGACTAATTTTTTTGCTAAATAGATCTGATGGCCTCTAATCGGCAAAAAATGATGAAATTCAGAGTTGATTATATGTTGATGCTCTGATATATTCTCCCGGTCCTTTTGCCATGACATTAGTGATGGTATTGGATGAGCCGATATAGCTCAGTTGGTAGAGCATCTCACTTGTAATGAGAATGTCCTCCGTTCGATTCGGGGTATCGGCTCCAGTTTTTAGGTGGGGTTCCCGAGTGGTCAAAGGGATCAGACTGTAAATCTGACGGCTCAGCCTTCGGAGGTTCAAATCCTCCCCCCACCACCA
>JAAEMC010000979.1 GCA_024225895.1 Desulfobacteraceae bacterium
TTTGAAATCTTTTTTTTAGGTGGCACTGGTAAAAGTTTAATATAGTGTGGCCGGTTTCTGACATATCCTTTGCTCCCCTTGTACCGGACGACCAGCCAGGTACCGATCCCTCCTTTTTTTTCAACAATCTCGACCCTGGTGCCTCTGTCAACCGCTGTAATAACATCTGCTGATTGAGAAGGGCCGTTCCGGATGTTAAGTTTAAAGGATGTTACCTCACCGATATAAATGGCAGGCTTTTTTGCATGGGTATGCAAGGGAAAAACAAAAAGGAAAATGATTCCCAGAACATAAAATCGTTTCATTTTAAAATTTGTCTTAAGGAAAGATAGCATCCAAACCAACCTAGGAACGTGCTGCCCACTATTATTAATATTATTGTCTTAATGGAAAGAAACCTAATATCTATATATACATAGGAAGCCAGGTTTTCCGCAATACCGGATGAGACCGTCAGAAATGTTGCTAACAGGATCAGCAGCCCTAAAAGTCCTCCTAAAAAACCCTGGAGCAGTCCTTCCATATAAAACGGTGTTTTAATAAAACTTTCCGTGGCCCCCACCAACCGCATAATTTCCACTTCCAGTCGCCTTGAATAAAAGGCCAGCCTTACTGTATTTGAAGTGATAAAAAGGGCAATTAAAAAAAAGAGGCTGCACATGGCATATCCCGTGATCTTGAACAAATTGAAAATGTTTAAAAACTTTCCCAGCCAGCCCTGTCCATATTCCACATCTTCCACTAAATCAAGCGCCGCCACCTTTTGTGCAAACATTTTTACCTGATCAAAACTATTAAAGGACTTAATTCTCACCTCAAGGGCATCCGGCAAGGGGTTTCCCTTCAATGTTTTTAAAAAAGCGCTGCGTGACGACATTTCTTTTTTGAGCTTGGCAAGGGCCTGGGCCTTTGAAATATAGATCATCTGATCTACCTCAGCGATGGACTTTATTTTCGCTTTTAACGAGGGCAGCGCATCCAGTGAGAAATTGTCTTCAAGATAAATCATGGCCCGGCCGCCCTGGTTCCAGTCTTCAATTAAGCGGCTGGCATTTTCAAAAAAAAGCATGAACACACTAACCACTAGAATAGAAAGCGAAATAGTAATAATGGTTATGAAATTTAAAAACCGGTTCGACCTGATATCTCTCAATGCTTTTTTTACAAAATGGTACATGGGATCTCTTCTTAATTCACCTTATAAAATTGTTGCTGTCCGCTTTATACGGCCTTCTTCCAGAAGGATATTTCTCCCCATAACGTTGTTGGCAAGTAATTGAAGATTATGGCTTGCAATAAGAATGGTTGCACCTTTTTTATGATAATCCATTAAAAAATCAAGAATCGCCTGGGCAGATTTGGAATCCAGGCTACCTGTGGGTTCATCGGCCAGAATAATGGAAGGCTCGCCAACCACTGCCCTTGCCACGGCCACTCGCTGCTGTTCACCACCGGACAAAGTGGGAGGCAACGCCTTTATCTTTTTGTCCATACCGGTCATTCTCAATACCGACATGACCTTTTTTCTTATATATGCGGGTTTTTCTCCGGCTGCTTCCAATACCAGGGCAACATTTTCGTAGACAGTCCGGTTGGAAATCAGTTTAAAATCCTGAAAAACCATACCGAATCGTCTTCTTAGTACCGGCAACCGTGTACCGGAAATCCGGGACAGATTCATTCCATCAATTACAATCTGCCCCTCAGAAGCTTTTTCAGCCAGGTATAAAACCTTTAAGAGCGTTGACTTTCCTGCACCGGAAGGTCCGGTAATTAGTATAAATTCCCCTTTTTGGATATCAAGGGAAATATCATTAAGCGCAAGTTTTGAACCGAATCGTTTATTTACATTAAAGAGTCTTATGATTGAACTGTTTGTATTTTCCGCCATATTCTTATCGATGTTCATGTTCATTGCCGTTAATTGACTCAAAATGAATTTACTGATATAAACCCCGTGTGTCAAGGAGTGCTGAAAACAGTTTTCCTTACATTAAGCCTTCACTGTACCCATATTTAACGCTTCTTCCTATCAGTGAAGGCTTTATTTATAATACCGAAAGACTAAGGAATGCAATTGAAAAGTAATACAAAACCGAATTAATAATATAGCGCCAGGACCGTAAAGAACAAATGATTCTCTTTGATTCCCATTGCCATATCGACGATAAATGTTTCCACAAAGATATTGACCAGATACTTCACAGGGCAGCCGCCTCCGGCCTGAAGGGCATCATGGTTGTCGGCATTGATGTTAATACCAGTCAAAAAGCAATTGAGATCGCCCAATCCAATGATGGAATTTTTACATCTGTAGGATTTCATCCTCATTATGCCCAGCACTGCTCAATTGACTTGATGCAAAAA
>JAAEMC010000980.1 GCA_024225895.1 Desulfobacteraceae bacterium
GCGCATCCAAACAAGAAAAGGAAAGCAACCAGTGCCAAAAAACCTTTAATAAAGAATTTGGAATTCATCTTTTCTCCTTTACATAAAATATATGAAAATTAAGGTGGTAATGTGATAAAAGAACGCAATTACTTGTGAAAGAACCTTTCAATTCTATCTAAGATCAGAACCAAAATCAATAGTTGTTTGCTTAATTATTTTTGGAACAACTACATGCGAGTCCTTTAAACATCCGGATAAAGTTCTTTTTTGATGGCCAGTGCGAATTTTTTAAGAGTATAGGGTTTTCGAATATAGAGCCCTGCACCCAGGGCCAGTGTCTTATGTATTTTTTCGTTTTCGGAAAGACCGCTGGCAATGATAGCTTTTTGATAGGGGTTGATTTTGATAATCCGCCTATAGGTTTCAAATCCGTCAATGCCCGGCTCCATTTTCATGTCTAAAATTATCAAATCAACAGTATTCTTTTTTAAAAAGATCTCTGCTGCTTCCCCGCTGGCGACGGCAATGGGTGAGTAATGGAGCAGTTTAAGGCATCCTGTGGCAATTTCCCGCTGCCTTTCAATATCATCAATCACCAAAACCGTTTCAAAGTTACCTTTATAAAGATTGATATCAAAATCAACTTCGTATTTTTCTGGGGCCTGCCGGGTAGTCGGGAAATAGAGTTCAAAAACGGTTCCAATGGAATCCTCACTAAAAACTTCAATATGCCCTTTGTGGTCCTTTACGGTGTTCCAGACCACGGAAAGCCCGAGTCCCGAACCACTTCTGCCCATCTGTTTTTTAGTATAAAAGGGTTCAAAAATTCTTTTTAAATCCGATTCCTGAATGCCTTTCCCATTATCGGAGACACGCAATACAACATAGTCCCCTTCTTTTATGTTGGTATATCCGCTTACAGGCTCGTCAATATACTTATTGAAACACTCTACTTTGACGATCCCTTCATTTTGAACTGCTTCTGCCGCATTGAACACAAGATTCATCACTACTTTAGAAATATGGGTGGCAGAACCTCTGATATTTAGAAGATCTGCCTTAGCATCTGCTATGAACCTTATGTCGGGATAATTTTGTTCCAGCCTGCTATGGGCGGGGCTCCTGAAATGTTCCTCCAGGATATTGCTCAGATTAATAATTTTTTGTTTGATAATGCCCCTTCTTGTAAGCGTTAATAAATCATTAACCATATCCGCAGCTTTTTGACCTGAATCGTGAATAACAGCGATGGGTTCTCTTAAGGGGGAATCTTCATCAATCTGCATGAGCAGCAATTCAGGATAGCTGACAATGCCGGAAAGAATATTGTTCAGGTCATGGGCAACTTCGCCTGCCATGGTGCCCACCAGCTTTAATTTTTCAGCACGTTTGAGTTTTTTTTCAAGAGTTTTTATGTTGGTGAGATCACTTGCCCAGCAAAGTAAAACTGACTGATCTTCCCAATGAAATAAGGTATTGTTTAAAGCGATCCATATTGTTTTTTGTTCTTTGGTAATGACTCGGAACGCAAAGGCGGAAATTGTATTTCCATCCAATTGTTTTTGGCAGGTTTTTGTGACCAGCTCCTGGTCATCCGGATGAATAATATCTCTAAAAGGTGTTTCAGACAGCTCTTCTTGCTTGTAGCCAACAATTTCAAATGTTTTGGGATTGGCAAATTGAATCTTATGATTGATCAGAACAAAAGCGGCATCATTTGCGCTTTCCAGAAATAGTCTGAGTATTTCCACTTCCGGAAGTCTTTTTGCAAGTGGTTCTAAAAGTGTATCCGGCTTGCTCATTGTTGGTTTCTCCGTTAGTGATATAGTTAATGTTTATTGGGAAATTTGCTTGAGTTCAAGTCTTTTTTTAAAATCTTGCATTTTAAGAGAACAAATTATATTTAGGGTGCTGGTTCTATTGATAAAAATCATTAAAAAGATAAAAAAATGGAAATATATCAGGGGATTATATTAGGCATTCTACAAGGGCTGACTGAATTTTTACCTGTGAGCAGTTCCGGCCACCTGGTGTTGGGACAAATTTATTTTGGTATCACCGAAAGTGTGCTTGCATTTGACATTAGCGTGCACATGGGAACCCTTCTGGCCATTGTTATTGTCTTTATTTCCGATATCAAGCTGCTGTTGGCTGCAGCGTTTAAGATTATGAAAAGCATGGGCAGTTTTTCTTCAATAAAGAAACTGGCAACAACAGATGAAAATGTCAGGCTTCTTATTTTTATCATTGTGGCATCTGTTCCCACAGCCTTCATGGGGTTATTTTTAAAGCAATTTCACTATTTTTTATTTTCCTCAACAGTGATGGTGGGTATGATGCTCCTTGTAACGGGTGTCATATTATGGGTTTCAAAGTATTTTTATGATGAAGATAAAGAACATAAGGATTTTAGTATCAAAACCGCCCTTATCCTGGGTATCAGCCAGGGATTTGCCGTGATTCCCGGGATTTCACGATCCGGCACCACCATTGCCGCCGGGATGTTTGCCGGCCTGGACCGGAAGACGGCGGCACGGGTCTCCTTTCTGATCTCCATTCCTGCTATCCTGGGCGCTCAGCTGATTAGTTTAAAGGATGCCAGAACTCTTTTAATTGACCCTTCTACTATTTATGGTACAATAGTATCGTTTATTACTGGTTTAATCGCATTAAAAATTTTATTAAAATTGGTTCACGCGGGAAAGTTTCATCTATTTGCTCCATACTGCTGGCTGGCAGGAGCACTCGTCCTTTTATCAAAAATATTATAAATCACAGGAGGCGGCATGAATCCAACGATTTTCAGGGAATATGACATCAGGGGAGTGGCAGGCGAGGATATGCGCGAAGATGATGTTGTAAATATCGGTAAGGCCTATGGTACGATGCTAAATGATCAGAACCGGAAAATTGTTTCCGTGGGGTGTGACTGCAGGACAACCTCTCCGAAATTTTCAAAGCTTTTTATGGAAGGCATCATATCCACCGGATGCGATGTCATTGATATTGGCACCTGCCCGACACCGGTTTTGTATTTTTCAATCCAGCACCTGTCCCTTGAAGGCGGGGCCATGATAACCGCCAGTCATAATCCTCCAGAATACAATGGGTTTAAGCTGATGAGCGGATTAAATTCCATTCACAGCGACGGATTGCAGGATATTAGAAGAATTATTGAAAAGGGCAAATATGCAACCGGGCATGGCAATGTTCAAAAAAAAGATATGATAACGCCCTACATGGAATATATTTTAAACAATATTACACTGAATGGTAAACTGCGTATAGGAATTGATGCCGGGAACGGCACCGGTGGAATCACAGCGCTTCCAGTATTAAAAAAGCTGGGCTGTGAAGTGCATGACCTTTATTGCGACATGGACGGCAACTTTCCCAATCATGCAGCCGATCCCACCCAGAAAAAGAATTTGACGGATCTCATTGATCTGGTCATAAAAGAAGGCCTTGATTTAGGGGTCGGATATGACGGAGACGCAGACCGGATCGGGGTTGTGGATAAAAACGGCAACGTGATATACGGGGACCAGCTTATGATCATATATGCCAGGGAAATTTTATCCAGAAAACCCAAGGCCACATTCATATCTGAGGTAAAGTGTTCCATGGTCATGTATGACGAGATCAGAAAACAGGGCGGGAATGCCATTATGTGGCGGACCGGCCATTCATTAATCAAGAAGAAAATGAAAGAAGAAGATGCCGCCCTGGCAGGGGAGATGAGCGGTCATATGTTTTTTGCCGACCGGTATCTGGGATTTGATGATGCCTTGTATGCGACCTGTCGCTTGCTTGAAATCATTGCAGATACGGGCATGGGCGTGGATGAACTGATTTCTGATCTGCCCAAAACCTATACCACACCTGAAATCAGGGTGGAATGTCCTGATGAAATCAAATTTAAGGTGGTCAAAAAAATCGTTGCCCATTATAAGGCCAAACAAGAGGTGATTGACATTGACGGTATGCGCGCCATATACGAGGATGGCTGGGGATTAGTCCGGGCATCAAATACCCAGCCGGCCCTGGTACTTCGGTTTGAGGCCCTGACCAAAGAAAGGCTGGATGCCATCAAAGATGAAATCGAATCAGTATTAAAAACAATTATAGAAAAGATATAAAAGAAGGTTTTTAAGATAAAATAATATGGAGCTATCTGTACAGCAGCAAAAAGCAGTAGATCATACCGGCTCCCCAGCATTGGTTGTTGCGGGAGCCGGTTCAGGTAAGACGCGGACACTAACCGCCAAATTTTCCCACCTGGTCAACATCGGACACCAGCCGGAAACAATTCTTGCCATAACGTTCACCAACAAAGCGGCAGATGAAATGAAATCACGTCTCATCAAGATGACCGGGCTGTCCTATGACCGGTTCAAATGGGTGAGGACCTATCATTCTGCCTGTCTGATGATTTTAAAGCAGCATTGCCAGGTTATGGGATATACATCTCCATTACAGGTAATGTCTGTTTACCAGCAGGAAAAACTGGTCAAGGAGCTTCTGGTAAAAAACAATGTGGAGAAAAAGCACGGGCGAAATATTTTGTCAATTATTTCCAGGGCCAAGAATTTCGGAGATCCAGAAAAATATATTGACTTAAAACCCAATTATTTTTCCATACGGATCCATGATTTATTCAAGCAATATGAAGACCGCCTCATGGAGATGAACAGTGTAGATTTTGACAATATACTTTTAAAAACCCGAGATCTTTTACGGGATAACAAGAAGATCAGGGCCTCTTATCAAGATTATTTTTCTTATATCCTGGTGGATGAATACCAGGATACCAATAATTTGCAAGAAGACTTGACAGGGCTTCTTTTGGGAAAACACAGCAATTTGTTCTGCGTGGGGGATGACTGGCAGGCCGTCTATGGATTCCGTGGCAGCAATGTTAATCATTTTTTGGGATTTCCGGAAAAATACAAGGGCTCAAAAATATTCAGGCTGGAGGAAAATTATAGATCTGCAGATGAAATTGTCCAGGCAGCTAACGATCTTATTGATTACAACCCGGATAAGATGGAAAAAAAATGTTTTTCCCAGAAAAAAGGCGGTGTTGTTGAGATCTATGATTTTATGTCTGATAC
>JAAEMC010000981.1 GCA_024225895.1 Desulfobacteraceae bacterium
CTACAACTGCAAATCCCTTGCCGGCATCGCCGGCTCTGGCAGCTTCTATGGTGGCATTGAGGGCCAAAAGATTGGTCTGCTCCGAAATATCGGAAATGGTTGCTGTGACATTGCCGATTTCATCGGCGGCAGTACCTAAGTTTTTGATATTTTTTGAAGCGCCCTTGGAATAGGTGACCGCCTCACTGGTAATGGATCTTGCTTTTTCTGAATTTTTTGCAATTTCAGTAATGGTGGTAATCATTTCTTCAGAAGCCGAAGCAATAATACTTAGGTTTGAAGAAGCTTCATCCATATCACCGGCAATGATATTGATATTGGTACTCATTTCTTCGGAGGAAACAGACACTTGTTGCGACTTTTCAGATGCCTCACTGGCGCCGTTGGAAAGGCCTTTTGAAAAGTCGGAAAGCTGGTCGGAAGATTGGCTTAATTTTTCAGCTTTTAGATTTACATCACCGATAATTCCATGCAGTTTTTCCATGAAACTGTTGAAATATGTGGCCAGTCTGCCCACTTCATCTTTAGTGTTTATATCAATTCTTTTGGTAAGGTCCCCTTCGCCTTCGGAAATGTCTTTTAGTCCATCCATTACCAATACAATATTTTTAGTGAGTGACTTAACGGAAAAGGTTGCAATGGGGATTGTGACAACCATGCAGAAAAGGAAAATCCATCCAAGGTATTTTGCCATTTCAAGGGTGTTTGCCCGGACAGCATCCAAAGAATAAAAGGCCGAGATCATTCCAATGGGTTCGGAGTCCTTTGTCAATGGCTGATTCCCCCTGAGATATACATTGTTTTCGGTCTTTATATTATTTAATGCTATGGCATTATCAGACGACTTTTTCTGTTTGCTATTTTCTGTTTTAATATTGTTTCCAGGCGTTTTAATTTCAGGCAGGGTACCCGAAGTCAATCGGTCCTTTGAATAAATGTTGACCTGACTGCCGGTTAAATAGGCCATCTGACTTGTAAAATTATTTCCGATTTTCCGGGCAACAGAGATATTACCCAGCAATATCTTTTCTATTTTTTGCTCTGCCCGGTTTTCTTTTTGCATAAATATGGGGGTGTAGGAAACAACGCAAATATTGCCCTCTATCATCTCAAACCGGGTTTCGGATAACTTGGCGGCATCTTTTTCTGACTGGATGGTCAATACTTCTGGTTGAAAAGGAGTCTCCTTTGCAAGGACAAACTTCTGGAACATTAACTCCTGGTCCAAAGAAAAGGGTTTGACCATAAAGATAGGTTTTTCATCGGCCACAGTGCTGTACCCTACAAGCTTTTTGTCCGTATCATTGGATACAAAGAGCAGCAGTTGTTTGCCGGGGCTGTAAAGGCAGAGCCTGACAATGTTATTGGAAAGAACGCTGGGATAAAAATTTTCTAACAGGCGGACACAGTGTTTAAAATAGGATCCCCTGATCAGGTTTGTATCGGAATCCTTTTGGTATTTTTGAATGAAATTAATGCTGTCCTGGGTGCGGACGGTCGCTACTGCCTGGTTGGAAAATGTGGTCAGTTTCTGGCCGATATTTTTAAGGGAGCTGTCAATGATTTTAAATGAATTCTGTACAGCATGAACCGAGGCTTTTTTTGTTTGATTTCTTACGGTAATCAGAACAATGGCGGTTGAAAGTGCCAATACAAAGCATATCAGTCCAATGGTTGAAAATAATTGTTTGTTTTTAAGTGTCATTGAATTTCCCCTTCGTTTTGCGCCTTTACCATGTGAGGACCTTGAAAATCAGTATCAGGCAGCATGTTTTTTTTAACACCCATCCCATGGTTTATTGCATATCACTCAGCATGTTGCTACCAATGCAGCAACATACTCTGACTTTTGATAAATGTCAATATAATAAACCATTTATCTGTCAGCTGCACCTGTATGTACTCTTGACTTTGGTTTGGCGTTTTCATACAAAAACAAGATGATTCAACTTAGTTCACAAAATCATTCTGATCTGTTGGAAATCACCATGACAGCCAATGAATCAGATACCATGCAGCACTTAAGGCAAACAGTGGTCCCATTGGTCCATGATGCATTTCAATCCACATCAACCATCTTCTGGCTCATTGATGAAAAAAGAAGGCTGAATGACCCTGTGATGGAGGCAATCCAATCACAATTTTTGATGCCTTACAAATCCTATTTTTTCAACCAAAATCCCTTTGATCCGTCCAATTTGCAGATTTGTCAACGGCCTTCGGTTGTCATGGAGCAGCTCACTACACTGGCTGATTTCCATAAAACCGAGTATTACAATGATTTTTTAAA
>JAAEMC010000982.1 GCA_024225895.1 Desulfobacteraceae bacterium
AAACGGCTGGCTTTCAGCTGGCCCATATTATCGGACCATTTCTGGGTATGCTGAAAGAAATCAGAAGATCATGAAAAGTTATCCCAGGTATCTTTCTCCGAATATCAGGAAAATTCAGGTAACAACAAACAAACAATTTGATGCTCTATGTAAACGGCTTGAGGCAGTTGAAAAGGCAGATGATATTGAAACACATATTGCAAGTGCCAGTGATGGAAAGGAAAAGGGTAGTGTGACGAAAATTGTAAATAAACTTTTTTATGCTTCTTTTGGCAAATGGGGGATGAATACAATTACCAATTGCCTGGTAAAAGGAGATCCGATTGGCAACCTGACTTCCTTGGGGCATAAAATGATATCAGCTAGCACGTTAATGTTTGTCACTGGAGTCACAGCCCGGGCTGCAGCTACTGCAGCCGTGGGTGCTGCCAAAAAAACATGGTGGGGACGATTGGCGAATATGGTTTCCGGTGTTGGCGATATACTTGAGGATGTTACCAATGGATTTTTTGAAGGGATATGGCCATTATTTATGGTTGTTTTAATGGCACTTTACAGCCAGGGAGTTTTGCTGGCCTATTATTTGCCCATGGTTCCTTTTATGTTCTGGTGGCTTGCAGTTGTGGGCTGGTTCATCCTGGTCATCGAAGCTTTGTTTGCAGCACCCATCTGGGCCGCGGCTCATGCCATACCTGACGGGAGGGGGCTTATTAATGCCCATGCAAAACCCGGGTATAAACTTCTTTTGGGTGTTCTTTTAAGGCCGCCTTTAATGGTGTCGGGATTTTTAGTTGCCATGGTTTTGATCACAAAGATCGGAAATATTTTGGGAGAGGCCTTTAAACTGAGCTTTGGTACGGGTGTTGCGGCAAATCACATGGTGGGGCCGGTGGGTGTTTTGATTTTAACCATTCTTTTATCCATGTTTCTCATTGCGATTTGCCAGAAAATATTCGGGCTGGTCACCCATCTTCCGGATTCAGTAATCAAATGGGTTGGCGGAGTGGGTAGAAATTTGGGCGAATCTGGTGATCTGCATCGCATCCAAGACAGCTTTTCCGGGGCAATGGATAAAGGAGAGCAGGGAACAGGCGATTTGAATCGGGGCCCACAAAAAAGCAAAACCAAAGGAAAAAAAGGCTTTAAATCTAAAAAGAAGACTTAATCAGGTCGTTTTTGACATATTCGGGAAGGCCGGCTCGCCGCAGGCGGATTTTAAAATTTTGTTTATGGAAATGTAAGGTGTTTTCCAGGTGCATGAGATTACCTTTTATGGCGGCTTTGTATAGATCCTGGTCTATATCGTAATAAGCCTTGAAATGATCCTTCATATACTGCCAGATATCATCCAGTTCATTGACAAGGCGATCCTCGGTACTTCTATAGAAATCAGAGGTCTGGTATAAAAAATCATATTCGCTTTTATATTCTTGTATGTTTGCCTCCACAAATTCATAAAAAAGGAAAACCAGTTTTTCAAGATAGGTGCGGTCTGCCATCTGGCCCACCAAATCAGCTGACCCCAGCATTTTACCTATGAATTCTATTTTGGGGGAGGAAAATTGAATGGTTTTTAATTTTAAATTGATACCTGTGCAGTTCAGGATGTCGGCCATATCCTGGACATGATTCAAGAGGACCTTTCGTTTTTTGCAATACCCTTTCATAAAATCAATGCTTCGCTGGATATGGGTGTTTGTATATTTCGCCCCGGTGCCGGATTTGTCTTCAGTCGTCTGGATATAGCCGGTATCGTGCATAAAGGCACTGCAAAGGACTAAAAGGATCTCTTCATCATTAAAGCTGTGGCCGTTTAAAACAGCTCCATGCAAAAGCCTTGTCTGAGCTATAAAGCAGTCTGTGGTATGCTGGAGATTATGATAGAGGGTATTACACTTTTGATATCCCTGGAACCTGCCTTCAAACAGGGCAACAATATCCAGGTACATTTGATCTAAAACAGTAAAGTCAAAATCAGGGGAGATGCTTTTAATGATGCCTTTAACCTCTTCATACACTGCTTTGTGACTGGCCATGTCGATCAATAGAGAAATGTCAAGGTCGTCTTTATTATTTTTTGAAGCATCTTGCTGTGTCAAGTTGATATATCCTATTTTATCCGATTAATGAATCCTGAAAATAAAGATTTGATTCCACTAATTTTTCAAATAATTGCACTGTCCCTGATTCTTATTAAAAGATCTATCGGCTTCAGAAAGGGATGTCAAATAAAAATTAGTCTAAAACGCTGTAAAATAGGGATGGATGGGTTAAGAAAGCCTAATCCGGGTTTCGAACAGGTAAAACCCGGGTAGGACCAGAGTAAGATTTGCGCAGCCAAAAGACCTTGCCATAGGCAAAGTTAAAACGGCCGCCATTATAACCATTGTGGTCTGAGGCCCAGCAGCTCATTGCAGTTGTTTTGATGGGTTTTACCACATGGTATCCTCTGGAATTCTTAACTTTTGGCTCATAAAGGGTAGATAGTTCTTCTAATGTCGGCATTCTCCAGTCTGTATGGCCGCCTGCGATATACTTTTTACAATAAGAAAGGCTGTTTGGCCAGGAGATGGGAATGCCGTTGTCTTTTATTGCCCACATCAGATTGGTCTTCATGTCCGTTACAGTGCCGTCACCATTATTTATAAACCGGTCTGATGCCAGGGCTGACATACTGTTGAAAACAAGAAACAACCCCAAAAAAGTTACAACAATGAAAGTAACGATAAAAAATCTGGATGATCTTTTCATTATCTATCCTTTGAGAATTTATAGATAAGAAAAAACAGGATCTATCAATGCTAATCTGAATTTTGTTATCTTACTGTGTCTGGGGCAAAGCTTTAAAAATTTCAACAGATGCAAATTCATAGGAACCGCCGTTGTTTAAAATGCTTATCCCGGTAAAATTATCCCTGAAATAGACTTCATATGTTTCTAAAATGACCTTATTGTCCATCAATATTGTCATGGCGCCGTTTTGATACCGGATCCAACTGATTTTGTGCAGCTTGCCATCATCAGTAGCCGGGTATTTGGTGGCAGCTTCAATGACAAATTTGCGTTTTTTACTCTCCCGGATAAGCTCCATGGGACGGTCTCCGGAACTTACTGCTTTATAACTGAGCCGGTACCGCGGAATAAAGGTTTTTTTCCCCAGTAAAATGATTTCAAAATCTCCCCATTGGGAGTTGGACAAAAATTCTACGTTGATTTCAAAGTCCGGGGGTATGTCGGTCTTTGACAAAATGGATGCGGGTGTTGTCTCTTTTTTAGTCTCCTGGGTCTGGGTGTCTTGAGTGTCTGCCTCTTTTTTAGGTGTTCCAAAAAGGTTGTCCAGAACCAGGCCAATAGCCTGCTCCTCAACGGATTTTGTTCCCTGTTGTGTGCTGGTCTCTTTTTGGGGTTCAGAAGGTTCCACATAAACGGAAGTCGAAAGCCGTAGCGCATCATTTACAAAAAATGTCCCGGATGTCACAGTCCATTTGGGAGCTTTTGAAAAATTCTTGTCCATAAAGCTGTCCTTAAAATACAGCTTTCGGATGCTTGCCTTGTATTTTTCAATCAGCTCTCTTAGTTCTTCTAAAAAGGTAGGGTGGGCCACCATGCGTTTATCTGCATCTTTAATTTTGGTTTCAAGCTCCGTAATCATAGATTTTAAGGCGGTGTTTTCCTGGGATTCTGCAGCACTGCTAAACAAACAGATTGAAATGCCCCCCAATAGAATAATCGTTGAAATCATCATAAATTTTTGTATGGTTTTCATTGGTTTGCCCCCTAGTTAAAGGTCAGATTTAATTTTATCAGGAAATAAAGACATAATATCATTTTCTGTTGCCTTGCACACCCCCCTTTCTGTAATGAATCCGGTCACAAGCCTTGCCGGTGTAACATCAAAGGCGTGATTAGCAGCAGGGCTGTCTTTGGGCGGCACCAGGACATTTTTAATCTCGCCGTTGCAATCGCCCTGGACAAACCTGATTTCATCCGGATCCCTTTCTTCTATGGGAATATCGGCAATACCGTCTGTTATATCCCAATCAAAGGTACTGGAAGGCAATGCCACATAAAAGGGTATATGGTTGTCCTTTGCAGCCAGGGCCTTTAAGTAAGTGCCGATCTTATTCGCTACGTCTCCTGCCCGGGTGGTTCTGTCTGTTCCCACAATGACCAGGTCCACCATTCCATGCTGCATTAAGTGGCCGCCGGCATTATCCGTGATCACGGTATGGTTTACGCCGTGTTTGCCAAGCTCCCAGGCGGTCAGACGGGAACCCTGGTTTAGAGGGCGGGTTTCATCCACCCATACATGGACATCAATGCTGTTGTCAAAGGCCGTGTAAATAGGAGCTGTGGCAGTGCCATATTCAATGCAGGCAAGCCACCCTGCATTACAATGGGTTAAGATATTGACCGGTTTCCCGTTTTTTTTCTCACTGATTTCCCGTACAATGGAAAGGCCGTACTCACCAATTTTCCGGCAGTTTTGGGCTTCTTCTTCCACAACTTCCAATGCTTCATTAAGGGCTGCTTCCACCCTTTTAGCATAGCTGGCCTGTGACAAAGCTGTTTTCATCACCCGGTCAACCCCCCAGAAAAGGTTCATGGCCGTTGGCCGGGCATCTTTTAACCGCTTGCATTCATTGATTAGGTATTCATCATCATTGCCCTTGTTGTTTGCCTGGACCAGGGTCACATAAACGCCAAATGCACCTGTTGCACCAATAAGCGGGGCGCCTCTCACATACATATCCTTAATTGCTTCTATAACATCATCGGTGGTTGTTAAATCTTCCACAATAAATTCATGGGGAAGGAATCGCTGGTCTATCACCTGCACAGTGCCGGAATCCTGGTTATACCAGATGGGCCTGATATCTTTTCCATCTACTTTCATGCTTGGTATCCTTAAATATTGTTTTCAATAATGACCATATTTATAAGATCTTATAGCAAATCCCTTTAAATATTAAAATTTTTTCTTGACCCGGATAAAAGAATTGTTTTATATTGTTATATAAGACTATTACAATAGTAGATTATATAAACAGTTTTTTGGTGAAATAAATGATGGATTTCATAACAGATTATTTAAAAGGAGGTGATCAATTGTGATTGAATTTAAACTGGATCCAAAAAGCGGGATTCCGTTTTACAGGCAGATCATTGATCAGATCCGGTTCGGCCTGGCTGCCGGGAAACTGACGGTGGGTGAGCAGCTTCCCACGGTAAGGGCATTGGCAGTGGATCTGAAAGTCAATCTCAACACCGTGAGCAAAGCTTACAGGGAACTTGAAATTCAGAATATTCTTCAAACTCAGCAGGGTACGGGAACTTTTATCGGAAAGGTGGAAATTCAACTACCGGAAGAGGAGCGAATGAAAAAGTTAAATAGTATCTGTTCTGAATTTTACAGCATTGCCGCGAGCTATGGATTTACCATAGATGAGGTAATTTCCAAGTTACAGAATAATCAGGAGGATAAAAAATGAGAGATCAAGACCTGTCAAAGGAAATAAAATGGTTCAATCCTTTTTCTGCCGCAGTATTTATTGTACTATGTGCTGCATGCATTATTCTTTATTTCCTGAATTATATTCATCTTTATCTTGCCATTGCCAGCGGTATTATCGCTTTGATCCTTGCCTCTTCAATTAAGATCGCGGATCAATGGGAAAAGGCTGTGGTCTTACGGCTGGGTAAATTTATCGGGCTCAGGGGGCCTGGCATTTTTTTCATCATCCCTGTTGTTGACCAGATAGATAACTATATTGATCAACGGGTCAGAGTAACCGATTTTCGCGCGGAAAAGACATTAACCAAAGATACGGTTCCGGTCAATGTGGATGCTGTTGTGTACTGGACGGTTTGGGATGCTGAAAAGGCTGCTCTTGAAGTGAGAAGATATGCCAAGGCTGTTACGTATATGGCATTGACCGGTTTGAGGGATATCATAGGAAAGCATGAACTGGCCGATCTTCTCCACGACAGGGAAAAGATCGCGGATACCCTTCAAAAAATCTTGGATGAACATACCAATCCCTGGGGGGTTTCCTGCCAGAATGTAGGCATCAAGGATATTGTGATTCCGGCCTCCCTTTCCGATGCCATGAGTAAACAAGCCCAGGCAGAGCGGGAGCGAAAGGCTCGTATTATCCTGGGAACGGCGGAAACAGAAATTTCTGAAAAATTTGCCAGTGCTGCGGAAAAATACAGGGACAACCCAATAGCGCTCCAGCTTCGGGGAATGAATATGCTTTTTGAAGGATTAAAGGAAAAAGGTTCTTTGATTATTGTGCCCAGTTCTGCTTTGGAATCCATGAATCTTGGTGCCATTGGCGGTCTGGCAGCTTTATCTGATCAGCATGCCGCCACCGCAAAAAGAAAAGCGCCGGCAGCACCTCATGCCGATTAGTTCCCCGGAGTTGCAATGCAAGAAGAGCTGTTGCAGAATACAGGTACTTAAAACCAAAATGGGGAGCCATGGTGATTACAGAAGGCCGTAACACAGACCGCGTTCTGTTTTTTGACCATATCCGGTATCTTATGGTACTGCTTGTGGTGGTGTTGCACGCTGCCTGTGGATATTCCAACTATATGCCCCATTGGGCGGTGAATGATTTCAATTTAAAGTTCTTTGACATATTAGTTGCGATATTGGATATTTTTCTGATGCCGGTGCTGTTTTTTATCGCCGGATATTTTGCCCTGCCGTCCCTTGAAGCCAAAGGGGTGATTAAATTCATCAAGACCAAATTGATTCGGTTGGGAATTCCTTTGATTTTTGGGCTTTTGCTATTTAACCCCATTGAACATATTGTGTTTTATTATTCGAGGAGTTATTCATCCTTTAGTTTGTGGGACCGTTTTGTTTTCAACCTAAAAAATGCGTTTTCTCCTCAAACAGGTAAAATCATATCCAAATTAGAATTCAGCCATAGTTATTTTTGGTTTATCTCTTTGCTGCTCTTCTTTTTCATTGTTTTCGCCTGTTGTTACTGGTTAAAAAGCCGTATATTTAACGGGCAATCTGTTTTTGAACAAGAAAAGGTCACTCCAGGCAAGTCCATTTTGTGGGTTCTTTCCGGTGCGGCTTTGGCCACAACAATTCTGACCTTTTTTATTGTGGCCTTTTTTTACGATGGAGTTATCACACGGTCCTGGCTGATCATAGAAAATGTTTTGCAGTTTCAACCAATTCGCATCTCATTATACGTTTTTTGTTTTGGAACAGGGATTTATGCCTATGGCAAAAAATGGTTCAACCAAACCAGCATACCCGGAAATTATATTTTTTGGGTGGTTTTCAGCCTTATCCTTCTGGAATTGTTTCGTGTTATTGAAACAAAAATGATTAGTACAGGCATTGCTTTGGCAGACGTTTTCATCATCTTATTTGTCAGGCATTTTCTGGTATTTTCAATTCTTCTGACATTAATATCTTTGTCAAAAAGATTTTGGAACAAGACATCTGCAATCAACAGGCTTTTTGCAAAAAATTCTTACAATACCTATCTCTTTCACATGGTCTTTGTAATTTTATTGCAGCTTGCGCTATTCAAATGGATTAATGGTTTTATCTTTTTAAAATTTGCTATTGTATCAGTGGGTTCCATAGGACTAAGCGTGTTGGTAAGTAACTATCTTATAAGACCCTTTCCCAAACTTTCGGCAATAGGGATTGCCGGGATATTTTTTCTTGGTACAATATTTATTTAAAAGAGGTCTGTTGGTATTCATATGAAATAGGTGATGATGAAAAAAAAATCCAAATCCTTCTTCCAATTACCATTGTTTTTCATTGACTTTTTGGCCTGGTTGAACCTAGACTTTCCTTAGATATCCCGGATCACTGACAAAAACATCCCGGAGTGTCTTTAAGGCTTCCAAATCTGAACAAAGGAATAAGGGAGGTTCAATGAAGACAGGTCTTTTAAACAAAATGCCCGGGTTTCTTGAAGTTTTAGGACTGACAGAAGAACCAATGGGTATTTTTTTTATTGATGAGAAACCTTCAACAGGCTTTTCACCCAAGCC
>JAAEMC010000983.1 GCA_024225895.1 Desulfobacteraceae bacterium
GCTGCCCCAGCCTTTGAGCAGGATGATTGAAACACCTCAAACCCAGATATATGCATCTGGGGGCCAAATGCTAATTGCACTAGGAGAGCGTAAAACCATTCCGTTGAATATGGTGTCCAAAAATTTTATTAATGCCATTATTGCTACAGAAGATCATCGTTTTTTTGAACACCATGGAATTAATAAATTAAGGACTATTTACAGCCTTTATATTACGTTGTTTAAATCCGGCAGGGTGCAGGGTGCTTCAACAATTACCCAGCAGCTTGCAAAAAATCTTTTTTTCAGTTTTGAGCAATCCTTTAATCGGAAATTTAAAGAATTGCTGGTAGCGTTTCAGATTGAAGCCAGTCACACCAAAGAAGAGATTTTACACGCATATATAAATCAGATCCATTTTGGAGCAGGTGCCCAGGGTATTGGAAAAGCGGCCCGTGTATTCTTTGGAAAAGCGGCTTTAGATTTAAGCTTGCCAGAAGCAGCCCTTTTGGCAGGACTTCCTAAATCACCAACCAGATATAATCCATACCGATATTATGACAGGGCCGTAAAACGGCGGGATGTTGTGTTAAATAGGATGGTAGATGCCGGATTCATCTCAGCACTTGATGCACAACGGGCAAAGCAGGAGGCTCCCACGCTTCACAGGGAACGTTCAGACTCCAGGACAGGCAGTTACTTTTTAGATGCCCTTATTATGGAATTGGTGAGAAAATACGGGGAAGATGTTGTGTATCATGGTGGAATTAAAGTGTTTACAACCATTGATATTCACCTTCAAAAGATGGCAGAAAGATCAATGCAAGAGGGCTTGGAACGACTTGACAATCTTCTTGGATTAAAACCAGATGCTAATATCCGTCCCCAAGGAGCACTGGTATCGCTTGATACGGGTTCTGGTGCAGTCAAAGCCATGGTTGGCGGCAGAAATTATTTTAAAAGTGAATTTAACAGGGCATATACCAGCAAACGCCAGGCAGGTTCGGGATTCAAACCCTTTCTATATTATGATGCCTTTAAAAAATACGGCTTTCATCCGGCAAGCGTTATGACGGATAAACCGGTTATTGTACCCGTAAAGGGAGCTTCAGACTGGGAACCTCAGAATTTTAGTAAAGTTTTTTCCGGGGATATGATTTTAAAAAGGGCTTTAACAGAATCTAGGAATACCATTGCAGCCCAATTAGTTGAAATTATTGGACCGGAATCTGTAATTCAAACTGCTAAAGAGTGCGGTATCAAAAGTCAGCTCGCCAAAGTTTATTCAGTCGCATTAGGTACTTCGAACGTGACGGTTTTTGAGATGGCGTCTGCTTATAGCACGTTTGCCACTTTAGGTGTTTTCCATGAGCCGTTTTTGTTTTGGCGGGTAGAAGACGCTTTCGGCCGAGTAATTTTCGAACATATTGTCCATGAAAAAAGGGTGTTGGAGCCCTCAACGACCTATCAAGTGGTTGATATGATGAAGTCGGTTGTTAATATCGGATCTGGCCGCTCCATTAGAAGACTTGGTTTTGAACGTCCTGCTGCAGGAAAAACAGGAACGTCAGACAGTTATAATGATGCCTGGTTTACCGGATTTACCCCGACATTATGCACTGCAATATGGACGGGATTTGACAAAGCAAAAAGATTGATCGATGCCAATGGTATCGGTATTACAGGCGGCAAAGGGGCCGCGCCAATCTGGGCTGATTTTATGAAAAAGGCCTTAAAAGGTGAGCCTGAAAGAGATTTTCCGATCCCCAAAGACATCTATTTTGAAAATATAGATTCTACCACTGGTTGTCCCCCTGAAACTGAGGAAAAGACAAATGTATTTACCGTCGCGTTGAAAGCAGGGCAAACCATATGTCAGGAGGATGAGCAGTGATCTGGATATTGAGAAATATAAGTGTCCGGTTATGGGTAGGCGTCCTTTTAAGCATTCCGGCCTCACTATATTTAATGTCCAATGTCAATGGCTTGCTTTTAGGAATGAACCCCGTTGCCCTTGTTTTATTGACAGCCGCTATTTTTATTACATCGGTTAGCGCGATTATGGATCTATTGGGCAAGTATAGAATAAACAGACTGATCAAAGAAGGTGCAATATGGGAACGATCCGGTGCATTCCACAAGGCTGAGCAAAGATATCTGGAGGCTCAAAGCGTTTTTGATACCTTTTTGCTTTCTCCATTTTGGTCCAGAAGAGTCTTTAAAAATCTTAGTGGAACAATGGCTAAATTCAATCTGACAACATCTTCAAAAAACCCTAATTTTAAGATGGCCACTATAGCATATCTTAAAATGAATCCCACTGATTTAGGCGTGGTTGAACCCTGGCTGCAATCCCTTTTGCAAACCAAGCAGGTAGGCGCTTCAGAGCAGGAAGTCCTCACACGGTTGGCAAATATAGATCATGCGAATGATGAAATTGGCTGTTTATTGGCAGATATTTTTTTAGGCTTGGAGAGAAAGGATTTTACAGCCCAAAAACTATACCAAAGCCTTCTTCGAGATAAAGCGATAAACTGGAAATACAAGGATCGAATCACCCAAGTGGTTGGTGAAAAAGAAAAGGTTGAACCAGAACAAAAAGCATTTCCAAAACCAGTTCCAAAAAAGAAATTAGATATTAAAAAACTGGCCACAGCTTTTTGGGGAAAAACAGTTTCTTTTGCCAAGTTTGCCGGTCTGGTGACAGGAGCTTTTTTAAGTTTTTTGGTGTTGTCTTGTGCCAGAGTAGTTACATTGATAAAAGAAAGAAAGAAACTCAA
>JAAEMC010000984.1 GCA_024225895.1 Desulfobacteraceae bacterium
AAAATTAGGCCGTATATTTTCAATTGCTAAAATATACGGCTTAATACCTGATCTCAAAATCTGTATAATTTGACAAGCCTTCTGTTTTTTCGCTGAATACATTTCCCACAACAGCACCTGGCGGCCCATTACCGCACCATTCAAGGATCTGGGATACCGCCTGCGCATCGCCTTCGAACACTGCTTCAACAGAGCTGTCGGCAAGATTTTTTACATATCCTTTAATCCCTATTCTCAATGCGGCTTCCTTGGTTGATGCCCTGTAAAAAACTCCTTGTACTCTACCGGTGATATTTACTTTAATTTGAACTTTATCGGTCATTTTTTTCTCCCTTTGTTTTTTTTGGATACTTTAAGTTTGCTTTTTTTACCACGTCAGAGCCAAATTTTTCCGATATGGAATCCACTGCCATATCCACGGATTCCCACTGTTCCATATTTTTTTCAGAAGGCTGGATGATCAGCATTTGGACAGGTGTGTCTTTATCTTTCAAAGATGAAACACCTACCCCGATAAGGCGTACCTTTTTTTTTAGTTCATAGTTATCAAAAAGGGATATGGCAGTGTCAAATATTGCAGAGGAGGAGCATATAAGTGTATCCAGCGTTTTACTCCGAGTAATTTGGGTGAAATCGGAAAATTTGAGCTTTATGGATATGGTCGAACAGAAGAGTTCTTTTTTTCTCAAGTCTTTTCCAACCCGTTGGCAATGGGCAAGGATATACTTTCTGATGGTTTGATTATCTGCGGTGTCATTGGAAAGAGTGGTTTCGCTGGAAATGGATTTTCTTAAAGAATCGGTTTCTACCTTGGAAGTGTCCAGGCCATTGGATAATTCCAATAATTTTTCACCCATTTTCCCAAATTTCTTTTTCAATATTGCCGGATTAAATTTTTGGATATCTCCAAGGGTTTTAACCTGAATGATATCCATGTGTTTCATGGCACTTTTACCCACACCCGGTACTTTTGAAATTGGAAGATTAAGGATGAATGCACGGGTTTTTGCCTTTTCAATAATGGTCAAACCGTCGGGTTTGTTCATATCCGATGCGATTTTAGCAAGGAATTTTAAAGAGGCAATACCGATGGAGCAAGTCAGGGACAGGTTTTTATAAATTTCCTTTTTTATTTTCACAGCGATCTGTTCAGGGCTTCCAAAAAGTCTTTCACAACCTGCGGTATCCAAAAAGGCTTCATCAATGGAAACTTGTTCAATTAAGGGCGAAAAACGGGATATAATTTCCATGATTCTTTTTGAGTTTTCCCGGTATTTTTTCATGTTGCCTGGTACGATAATGACATTGGGGCATCGTTCTTTCGCCTGGAATACCGGCATGGCAGAGCGGATACCGAACTTTCTGGCTTCATAGCTGGCTGTAGAGACAACACTTCTTTTGGAATGGCCGCTGATGATGATGGGCTTGCCCAAAAGTGAGGGATTATCCCGCTGTTCAACAGCAGCAAAAAAGGCATCCATATCAATGTGGCAGATCATTTTATGGTAAGATTATCCCATCCTTTTTTTGCATTTCAAGCACATACTGGTGTACGAGTTCATAATCGGCCAGGTTGCAGTTTTCAAACAGGCAGTGGCAATGGTTGTCATCATCAATGGTAAGTATCCTTAAATCGGCACAAAAGGTTGTAT
>JAAEMC010000985.1 GCA_024225895.1 Desulfobacteraceae bacterium
CCTTGGGCTATATGGGTCAGGTAGGCACCGATATTTTTTTCCAAGTAATCAATTTTTCTTTCCCGCAGGTCAAGACCTTCGATGAGTGTCAGGTCCGGAAAGATTGCATCCTTTTTTGGGATCTCCTTTATCAACAGGCGGGCTTCATCATCATGTTTCCGTTTAGGGGATATGTGTTTTTCATCAGACAAAAAAGGGATGATGATGGCATTGAGCATCCGGCCCAGAAGCATAGCCATTCTCGATATTTCCGCCCGGGCCAGATCAATTGCAAGGGGAGGTGTGTCCAGCATGGAGTTATCGATATACTTTACGACGATTTCATGGCTTTTGGGTTTTTCTTTTTCAGGGAAGATATAGTAAATAAATTTTGAAAAAAGTGGAATAAAAGGAAGAAAAAATAGCCCAAGGCTCACGTTGAATATGGTATGGGCATTTGCAATCTGCCTTGCGGTTCCTGAGCCGAATTTGGCTGCCAGGGCTTGGATAAGATCAGCAAACTGGGGAATCCAGAAAATAAACAGACCCACCCCTGCGATCTTGAACATGACATGGGCAATGGCCACCCGTTTCGCCTCTCTTGTGGCTCCTATAACTGCAAGTGCAGCGGTAACACAGGTACCGATGTTGGCCCCAAATATAACGGGAATGCCGGCTTCAATGGTAATAAGTCCTTGCTGGGCCAATACGATGAGGACACCGGTCGTAGCGCTGCTGCTCTGAACAACCGAGGTGAAAGCCGCGCCGATAAAAATCCCCATGAGAGGATTTTCAAGATCTTTCATTAGATTGATGAATGCTGGATAAGTTCTGAGCGGTTTCATAACATCGCTCATCAGTTTCATACCGAAAAACAGGATACCAAATCCCAGGATAATATCGCCGATCGCTTTTAGCTTTTCCGTTTTGCCGAACATTTTTAAAAGAAAACCGATTGCGACCATGAGAAGTGCATAATCCGTCAATTTAAAGGCAATCATTTGTGCGGTAATAGTTGTGCCGATATCAGCGCCCAATATCACGCCCATGGATTGAACCAGGTTGAGAAGCCCAGCCTGGACAAAGCTGACCAGCATGACCGTTGTTGCGCTGCTTGACTGGATTACCATTGTCACAAAAGCACCCACAACAAGGGCGATCACACGATTTTTGGTTAAAGTGGCAAGGATGGTTCTCATTTTATTGCCTGCTGTTATCTTCATGCCGTTACTCATTTTGTCCATACCATACAGGAAAAAGGCAAGGCCGCCAGCAAGGCCTATAAAAATATCCACCCAGGAAAATTGAGGTATTCCGATGGCTTGATCTCCGGCAATGGACAACGACAAGAACTGCGATACTGTAATGGTTACAAAGACTGTGATGATAATTGTTAATTTCATTTAGTTCCGCCTGTTGGCTGATTTAATTTTTAACAATAAAATACTTATTCATTATGGCATAAAACTCAAAAATATTCTGGCTGTAGTCCTTTTCACTCAGGATAAACGCATGTAACACTGGCATGAATTTTAATTTTTATTAATTTGCGTAAGTGCCCGTAAAACATTTGGTGCAAATGCTTTACGGTACTTATGCAAAGTAAAGGCTTCACTCGC
>JAAEMC010000986.1 GCA_024225895.1 Desulfobacteraceae bacterium
ACCAGCCCGGCGGGTTTTCGAGCAGAAGTTTGTCGGCTTGTTTTAAATACGCCAGTTTTTTTTGTTCATCCTGTTCGTTTTTGGCCTGGGTCAAAAGCTTGTCATATTCCGGATTATTATACCCGGAATAGTTACCGCTCTGGCGGCTGACGGTTGACTCCCATCTGCCAAGTGCGGTCAACGGGTCCGGCCCGGAACTGATGGACCAGATCAGGGCCTGGAAATCCCCTTTGTTGGCCCTTGCCGCCATGGTGGCGCCTTCAAGCCGGACCGGTTTGATGGTAATGCCGACTTTTTTGAGCATGGGAATGGTGGCTTCCACTGCCTTGACGCCCCAGGCGCCATTGTCTGTTCCCAGACATTCCACGGTAAACCCATCAGGATAGCCCGCATCTTTTAACAGGGCTTTGGCTTTTTCAATGGAATATTCATAGGGCTGGCCATTTTCATTGAATCCGGGGGACGTGGGCGGCAGGTAGCCGACCGGTTCAAAGGCTTTTCCTTTTAAAAGTTTTTTGATAATCAGCGGGGAGTTAATAGCATGGTTCATTGCCTGGCGGACCTCTTTCTTTTTAAACGGGCCATAGTCCATATTAAAGCACATGATCCGTGTCCAGAGTTCGGCTACTTCGATGAGATTGCTATTGAGTTTTGGATCTTTTTTATATTGGGGATAATTGACCGATCCCACAATGGTTGCATCCAGTTCGCCTGCTTTAAAAGCAATATCCCTGGCAGCCGATTCAGACATGATTTTATAAACTACTTTATCAAGATAGGGTTTGCCAGGTTCATAATACCGGTCGAATTTTGTTAAGATTACTTCAGACCCTTTGACCCATTTAACAAATTTAAAGGGACCGCATCCCACAGGATCCAGCCCGAAATTATCGCCTCTTTTTTCCACTTCTTCTTTGGGAAGGATGGCCGTGCCGACTTCACTAAATGAAAATGCAGGGTCAACCGGTTCTTTTAAGGTGATGGAAAGGGTATAATTATCGACTTTTTTCAGCCCGGAAATCTGAGTTGCCTCTCCTTTGGCAAAATCGTCCGCCCCTTTGATAATCCCAATATACCGGGTGTTGGTTGAAACGGTTTTAGGATCCATGATCCGGTGATAGGACCAGATGACGTCATCGGTGACAAGTTCGCGGCCATTGTGGAACAGAATGCCTTTTTTCAGGGTGTAGGTATAGGTCAGACGGTCCTTTGAAATCTTGATCTGGTCGGTGATGGACGGAACAGGTCTGCCTTCTTTGGCAGACCAGGCATACAGGCAGCGGTTGATATTCATCAACACAATCCAGTCCTGTGTCCGGGCGGTCTTGTGCGGATCAAGGGTGGACAGGTCCCCGCCATAGGGGGCGATAAAATGAAAGGTTCCTCCGGATCTTGCGGCATGGGCATTTTGTGAGGAAAGACTCAATGCCATCATGAATGCCAAAAGCATTAGAATTAATTTTTTCATCATGCGACTCCTTAAGATTAGTTGGTTCAATTGGATGAACCTGCTTTTTAAACAAAATTCATCCGTGCCAATGGGCCATTGAAGGAAAACGCCATGGGTTTTCTCAATGTTAAAATAAATGTTAAATTCTGGATATAATATCCAATTTATATTGTCAATATAAAATTATAAATAAAATATAATATCATAATTTTATTGACTTTTTTGGACTATAGTGATAGCTGTGCTCAAATACCAAACAGGATATATGTTTAACATTCAAAATCGCTTAGACCAGACAGAGTGTGGGGAAATCACCAGACAAAGGGATGACTAAATGATTGGTAAAACTTCCAGGGCCATTGAAAAAAAGGTAGATATTGACCACTTAAGAAGCCTGCTTCAAGATCACCCGAGGGATCTTCTATTATTTGAAATTGCAATAAATACCGGTGCCCCCATGGTTCATATACTTAAG
>JAAEMC010000987.1 GCA_024225895.1 Desulfobacteraceae bacterium
CTTCCGCCAGGCAGCAGGCAATAAAGATTGCCTGCTGCCTGGCGGGTTTAACCGAGGCAAAAATACCATGACAGAATTTAATTTTGAAACCATGTTCCCTTTGGGGGAGGATACGACTTCCTACCGGCTTGTCAGCAAGGAGCATATTCGTGTCCGCGAATTTGAGGGCAAAGAAGTCCTGGTCATAGAACCCCAGGCATTAACCCTGCTTGCCGGCCAGGCGTTTAAGGATGTGGCCCATCTGTACCGGCCCGAACACCTTGAAAAACTTAAGAAAATTATTGATGATCCGGAAAGCAGTGATAATGACAGGTATGTGGCCCTGGAGCTGTTGAAAAATGCCACCATCGCATCTGACAGGATTTATCCCATGTGCCAGGATACAGGCACGGCAATTATCATGGGTAAAAAAGGCCAACAGGTCTGGACCTGGTCCAATGATGAACAGGAGCTTTCCAAGGGTGCATATGAAGCCTATACCCAAAACTATTTAAGGTATTCCCAGAATGCCGCTTTGACCATGTACAAGGAAGCGAACACAAAGACAAACCTGCCCGCCCAGGTGGATATAGCTGCCATTGAAGGGGAAGAATTTAAATTCTTGTTCATGGCCAAAGGCGGCGGATCTGCCAACAAGACTTTTCTTTATCAGATGACAAAAGCTGTGCTCAATTCCGAAGAAACATTGATTGAATTCATGCTGGAAAAGATGAGAAGCCTGGGCACGGCTGCCTGCCCGCCCTATCACATCGCTTTTGCCATTGGCGGTACTTCAGCTGAACTAAATCTTAAAACCGTAAAGCTTGCATCTGCCCGTTATCTGGACACATTGCCTCAAAAAGGCAGTGAAACCGCCCATGCCTTCCGTGACAAAGATTTAGAAGAAAAAGTATATGTCAGATCGCAGGAACTGGGCCTTGGCGCGCAGTTCGGCGGCAAGCATTTTGCCCTGGACATCCGGGTGATCCGTCTGCCGAGACATGGCGCATCCTGTCCCATTGGACTGGGTGTTTCCTGTTCAGCCGACAGACAGATCAAAGGAAAAATCACGCGGGATGGTATTTTTTTAGAACAACTGGAAGAAAATCCTTCACAATACCTGCCCAAAAATGAGCCGGAAATGAAACCTGCCGTAAAAATCAACCTGAACCGGCCCATGGATGAAATTCGGGCAGAGCTGTCCAAATATCCTGTGGCAACAAGACTTTCTTTGACAGGAAAGATTATTGTGGCAAGAGATATTGCCCATGCCAAATTCAAGGAACGAATGGATGCAGGAGATGGTCTGCCCGATTATATTAAAAATCATATTATTTATTATGCTGGCCCGGCAAAAAGGCCTGAAGGCGAAGCTTCGGGTTCTTTTGGCCCCACCACTGCCGGCAGAATGGATCCCTATGTGCCCATTTTCCAGGAACAAGGGGCATCCATGATCATGCTGGCCAAAGGGAATAGAACCCAGCAGGTCACTGATTCCTGCAGAATACACGGTGGATTTTACCTGGGATCGCCTGGCGGCCCTGCTGCCCGCTTAGGGAAAGATTTCATCAAAAAGGTGGAACTGGTGGAATACGAGGACCTGGGCATGGAAGCGGTCTATATGATAGTGGTTGAAAATTTCCCCGCCTTTATCATTGTGGATGATAAGGGGAACGATTTTTACGCGGATCTTTTGTAACCCGCTCTAATGATCCCTGTTAAAACCAAGGCCATTTTGGACTCTACTCCAAAATGGCCTTGACTATTTTGGAGTAGGGTATAAAATAGTCATATGAGGTACATAGCCCAAAATATCGTAGATGATTTACAGCGAAAGATGGTCTTCATCGGCGGTCCCAGGCAGGTGGGCAAGACCACTCTGTCAAAAAATATTGTAAATACCCATTATCCGGAAGGCAGGTATTTTAATTGGGATAATGACGATGA
>JAAEMC010000988.1 GCA_024225895.1 Desulfobacteraceae bacterium
ACAATGCAGAATTACCATTATTAAGCGATCCCTTATTCAGGACATAGTGATGCATACATGGCAGAAAAGATGGCGATTTGACAGCATATTATTTGATTTGGAAGGCACTCTGGTGGATTTTCAATGGCAATTAGAATCCGCTGTCAGTGAGGTCTGTTCTGTCTTGGAATAAACTGGTTTAAATATGAGCCCATATGGTGATTCTCTAAACTATGCCGGCATTTATAATACAACCCGGGATATGACAAAAAAATGGCAGCCTCAGAATGCGGCCCGTTTATTTGCACAATTGGATGCCATTTATGACAAGTACGACCAGGATGCCCTAAGCCGGTGGCAAGTCTATCCAGATACAGACACTGTTCTGGCGAGACTTTCAGATTTCGGTTTTCATTTGGGTGTGGTAAGTAATATCGGCGCAGGGGCTACAATTGCTGTTCTTGAAAAATTTTTTTTTGAAAAATACTTTTCGATCACTATTTCGCGAAATGATGTATCATACCTTAAACCCTCTCCTGAAGGGTTGATATTGGCCATACAAAATTTAGGCATGGATCCGGATAAAGTTCTTTTTGTCGGCGATTCCCTTAAAGATGTCGTGGCGGCAAAAAAGGCGGCTATATCATCCTGTTTCCTTTCATGTGGTGAATGTCGGATAACAGGAGAAAGTGCAGATATGGCCACGTTTCAAATCTCCTCTCTTTCAGGACTTTTCGATATTCTGACTCAATGATCGAGATGAATCTGCCGTGTTTTATCTGAGCTTTTGGCAGAAATTTTGCTGAAATATGTGCATAGGCCGGATTCTTTACATCTATATGGCACTTCTGAAAAATCAGGATTCTTTTATTTTGCATCTTTTAAATTGTGGGGCAAGCCTGTATGTCTACCGGCCCTCAATCCAGGTATACATTGCAGATAGCTTGAGCAGTACCAGGGATATCGGGTTTGGCAAAATAGATGACCTTGACGATGGCCAAAAGGCGCTTGATGTTTTTTTGTGGCAGAGCTGCATGCTTTTGCCCTGATTTTTGGTTTTTAATGCCTTGACCAAAATATTCTAATGGGTTAAATTTATTTTAACACCCCCTCAAATTGGGTTTCGATCAGTATTCTTACTGTTCAACATGTCTTTTAAGGGTTTTGTGCTCACCTAACTTTCTTTTCCATTATACCTAAACATCTAATCTTGTAGCAATTTATTCGTGGATAATAATAAGTTTAACACCCAGAAAGAAAGGAGGGAAATATGGAAGAAAGAAAAATTTTATTCCCATATAATTTCACGCGCAAAGATCAGGCAGCTCTGGATTATATTGTTTCCAATTATGCGGGCTTGGAAAATACTAAGGTCACTGTCTTTCATGCATATGTTCCGGTTCCCGAGGTAGTAATTGGCAGCAACACTGTTATGGAGAGGATGTCAAGGAACTTAAGCTTTTTAAGGCAGAAAGTGGTTGAACAGGAAGGTAAAATGAGGGCTGTGAAACAGCTTTTGTTGAATGGCGGTTTTAATGAAAACCAGGTAAATTATTTGTATCTTCCGAAACGAAAGGATGTGGCCAAGGAGATCGCAGCTTTGGTCAGGGATGAAGGATATCATATGATCATTTTAAGCCGGTCAAAAAAGGTGAGCGGTTTTTTTAAAAGCAGTGTCTCCATCAAGCTGGTTTCAGCCTTGGAGAATGTTCTATTGACGATTGTTACTTAGAAAACACAAGGAGTTGATCTGCTTAACATCATCCCTTTTTAACAATGGCATAAATATTTAAGGAGAATAGATATATGGGTGAAGAAAATAAAATCAGCATAGAGATTTTTAAGATTGTTAAAAGAGCGATGGGACAATCCAGCGGCCTGGATGACATGGCAAACAATCTGGTGCAGTTTTTAACCGCAGCGCTTGAAATAAAAGGGGTCACCCTATTTGTTTCCAATCCGGAAGAAATGGAGCTGGAAATAATGACCAGTTTTGGATTGAGCGATGAATACCTGCTAAAAGGGGCTATTTCTTCGAAAAAAAGTATTGTCAACCTTTACAAACATAAACCGGTATTGGTTAAAAACACGTCAGATACAGATATGTTGCAATATCCTGAAGCAGCAGTAAAAGAAGGAATTCAATCCATAATCTCCCTTCCGGTTGTTTTTTCAGGAAAGGTCATTGGCGCGCTGCGCCTTTATTGTAAAGAGGTGTGGGATATTTCTGATCATGATCTGGAGAGCCTGATGCTTTTTGCAGATCAGGTAGGGATGGCCATGATGTACGCTAGGCTGTTAAATGCATTTGAAACCATAAGGCAGACAGTAATGAATGTTCATGGGGTTTGGGTAGAATGAAAAATACGGAAAAGGCCAGATAAAAAAAGGGTGGCTGCCTGAATTTATGGAAACCACCCCTTTGATCAAGGAAAACAAATAGATATTGAGTTAAATTTTTTCAAAAATAGCTGCTGCACCCATTCCGCCGCCAATACACATGGAAACAATACCGTATTTTCCATTGACTTCCTTTAGGTTGGCAAGGCAGGTGGCTGTCAGTTTTGCTCCGGTGCATCCTAAAGGATGACCTAACGCAATGGCACCGCCGTGGATATTGATGCGGTCCATATAATTATCAAGCCCCAGTTCCCGGATGCTGTACAGGGCCTGGGAAGCAAATGCCTCATTGATTTCATAGATGTCAATATCATCAATGGAAAGTCCGGCTTGTTCCAGAACTTTTGGGATGGCATAGCGTGGTCCCACACCCATTTCATCTGATTTGCAGCCCACTGTGGCATAGGAGACGAATTTTGCAATGGGTTCAAGTCCCAGTTCATCGCATTTTTCTTTGGATGCGATGATGGTGGCGGCAGCGCCATCTGTAGTCTGGGAAGAGTTGCCCGCTGTAACACTGCCTACAGCAGAGAATACAGTACGCAGCTTGCCAAGGATCTCTACTGTGGATTCACGGATACCGTCATCATGTTCTACAATAAATTCTTCTTTTTTATAGGTACCATCTGCCTGGGGGACATATTTAAAAGCAGGGGTGGGGACAACTTCTGTAAAAAGGCCGTTATCTCTGGCTCGTGCTGCCTTTGCCTGGGATGCAACAGCAAATTTATCCTGGTCCTCCCTTGAAACATTATATCTTTGGGCAACATTTTCAGCAGTCACTCCCATTGAGATATACATTTCAGGATTGGTTTGGGAATATTCAGGATGCGGACGCGGAGCATTTCCACCCATGGGAACAAATGTCATGGATTCAACACCAGCCCCTATGGTAACCTCTGACCATCCTGCCTGGACTCTCAAGGCAGCCAGGGAAATGGCTTCAAGGCCGGATGCGCAGAACCGGTTTACAACTGCGCCGGATACTTTATCCGGGAACCCGGCCATTTTGGCGGCAATTCTTCCGAGGTTCAGGCCCTGTTCCCCTTCAGGAAAGGCGCAGCCCAGCATGACATCTTCCAGGTCCTCGGGTGACAGGTTTTTGGTTCTTTCCACTGCCTCTTTCATAATAAATGAAATCAGTTCTTCCGGCCGGGTCTGGTTAAATAAACCTCTATTTTGCTTGCAGCCGGGTGTTCTGATGGATTGTACTATATATGCGTCTCTCATTTTTAAGGTTCTCCTTTAGTTCCTAAGCGGTTTGCCTGTTTTGAGCATGTGATCGATTCTGGCGATGGTTTTTTCTTCTTTGCAGAAGTCTACAAATGCTTCTCTTTCAAGCTTGAGGATGGTATCTTCACTCACTTCACTGCCCACCTTCACATCACCGCCGCTCATGACAAATGCAATCCGTTTGGCAAGGAAGGCATCATATTCGCTAACGAATTTACCGTTGAGCATATTGTATATTTCAACATTGACCATACCCTGTCCGGCATTACCAATAACCTTAAGGGGCTGTTTGGCTGGCGGGGCATATCCGTCATCCAGCATTTTAAGAATTTCTTTTTTGGCTTCACCCACAAGGTTGTCCCGGTTGAATACAATCCGGTCAGCATGTCCTAAAAATCCGTTTCCGACTGCCTGTGCAGCGGAAAAAGAAATGGCAGCCGTGGCAATTTTCATAATGGCCGGTACAAAGAGTTTGGCAAGATCCACTTCTTTAACGGTTTTGCCCGGCAGTGCATTTACATATTTTTTCCACAGGTTCATGGTGCCGCCACCGGCAGGAAGCAGGCCTACACCAACTTCGACAAGACCCATGAATAATTCTGAATGAGCCACGATCCTGTCTGCACCCAGACAGGTTTCACAGCCGCCGCCAAGGGTCATGCCGTAAGGTGCTGCAACAACGGGGAAGGCACTGTATTTTGCTCTCTGGATACCTTGTTGCGCTTTTTCTAAAAAGGCATCGATTTCAGTATATTTTTTATCGTGGATCAGCTTAGAGACAAAGGCAAGATCTGCACCGGCAGAGAAAGCTCCGGGCATACCTCCTGCTTCATTTCCAATGACCAGTCCGGCACCGTTTTTGTCCACATAGTCCAGGGCTTCATCAATGGTATCCACAATTTCTGCATTAATGGAATTCATTTTGGTATGGAATTCAACGCAGAAAACATCATCGCCAATATCCACGAGGCTGGCTGAGCTGTTTTCAAGGACGGTTTTGTTGTTGCCTTTTGCAGCTGCAATGGAGACCATATTTTTGCTGACGGCTATGGCTTTGTAAGATGCAGACGCAAAATCATAATAATATTTGACACCGTTTTCAAGTTTGTAAAAGCAGGTATTCCCTGCATTAAGCATCTCTTTAACATTGGCGGGGACATCCAGACCTTCTTCTTCCATGCGGTCAGCGGCATCTTTTACACCATAGGCATCCCAGATTTCAAACGGGCCCATTTCAAAGTTGTAGCCCCATTTCATGGAGTTGTCGATTTCAAGAATAGTGTCTGCGATTTCAGGCACCCGGTTAGCAGCGTATTGAAAACTGTTGGCTGCCATTTTCCAGGCAAATTTGGCGCCTTTATCATCGCCTTTAAGAACACAGTCTATCTTTTCTTTGAGTGTGCCTTTCTTTTTGGCCTCATCAATACAGGGGAATGTAGGTCTTTCAAGGTCTTCATATTCCATGGTCGCAGGGTTGAGGACCTTTCTGATTTTTTTCCATTCCGGTGTTAGTTCTGTTTTGTAGAAACCGGCCTGGGTCTTTTTCCCCAAAAGATTTTTTTCAGCCATTTTCTCGATGAATTCAGGCAGAATAAGTGCATCTCTCTGCTCATCATCCTGGCAGAGCTCATATGAGTTTTTGCAAACATTTATCACCGTATCCAGGCCAACCAGGTCAACGGTTTTAAATATCGCTGTTTTGGGGCGGCCAAGGGCGGGTCCGAAAATAGCATCCACTTCCGGTATGGTCATACCTTCTTCCATCATGGCCTTGGCAATGGCGCCAATACCCTGGATACCAATTCTATTGCCCACAAAGTTGGGAGTGTCTTTTGCCCA